>DATNCZ010000086.1:0-2687 GCA_035553335.1 Gemmatimonadaceae bacterium | reverse complement strand
CTTCGTGGACCAATCGGAGCGCTGCAGAGGCGTCCGGGGCCAGAGCAAGATCAGCCGCGAGCGCGGGAAGAGATTTCACGGACATCCGATGCTGCGAGTTTGCGTCCTAAATCGTGACTTGTCAATGCTTTGCGTTGCATCGGCGCACAGATTTTCCGCGCGGCGAATTGCTTGACATCACCAGTCGACCGGATAACTTCCGGCCCATGCGGGAGCGGACCGTGCAACTCGTACTGCAGTATGACGGGTCACGGTTCGCCGGATGGCAGCGCCAGCCGGCAACGGCGACGGTTCAGGGTGCTGTCGAAGGCGTACTCGAACGACTGTTCGAACGCCGGGTAACATTGATCGGAGCTGGACGGACAGACGCAGGGGTTCACGCGCGAGGACAGGCTGCGCACGTGCGAGTACCGGAGACGTGGAACGCCTCCAAACTTCGCCGAGCGCTCAACTCGCTGCTCCCACACGACGTCTGGATCGCACAGGCGCACAACGTTACCGATCAATTCCACGCCCGCTTCAGCGCCATTTCGCGACGATATACGTACCAGTTGGGGACGGACGAAGAGTCCGCCTCACCATTCAGGCGCAGGTACGAATGGCGCGTCCCATGGCAGTTGCACCATGAATCGGCGCTCTCGACCGCAGCCGAATCGCTCCTGGGCGAGCATCAGTTCTACGGCTTCGCGGTTCGCGGTACCGCCCCGGAAACCGATCAGCACCGCTGCACCGTTACCTACGCCGGATGGGCGCGCCGCGGCGGACGGCTCGATTTCACCATCGAGGCGAACCGATTCTTGCACCATATGGTGCGCTTCCTCGTCGGCACGATGATAGACGTCGCTGCGGGACGCAGGAAACCGGAATCGTTCCTGGAGTTGCTTGCGGCACCGAACAACCTCGCCGTCTCCCCGCCGGCCCCTTCGCACGGTCTGTTTCTCGACCGGGTGACCTACCCGGCGCACTTCTATCTTGAGGGCGTATGAAGATCTTCGTACAGAGCGCGTCGGTCGCAGAGATCAGGGAGTTGGCTTCGGCAGGTCTGCTCGACGGCGTCGTTCTTTCGCCTGTGGACCTAGCGACCGAGGATCCCTCGGCGACCCTGCTGGACAGACTCGCTGAAATCACGGTCGATTTCGGCGTTCCGGTATGCGTGCCCGTCAGCGCGATAAGCGGCGCTGACATATACCGGGAGGCGCGCGACATCGCGCGAGTATCGGAGCATGCGATAGTGCAGATTCCGTTCGTCGAAGACGCCGTAGCGCCGATTCGAAAGCTCGTCGAAGACGGCGTGAGGATCTGCGCCACGCAGGTGTATTCCGGCGCGCAGGCATTCATCGCGGCCAAGCTCGGCGCATCGATGGTCGCAACCGACGTACGCGAGATCGACGCACAGGGTCGTCCGAGTGCGGAGATGGTGGCGCAGATACGCGCGGTGATCGACAAGTGCAGACTCGAGTGCGATGTCGCAGTGACGGCGCCGCAGAGCTCCATCGCTTTCACGAACTATCTTCTCGCCGGCGCGGACGTCGCGTATGTCACACCGGAGCTGTTCGGCTCGTTGCTGGTGCATTCGCTCACGGACCGCGGCGTCGACCGATACCTGAGCGCACTCTCCAGGCGTCACAAGCCGAGGAGCCTGTAGGCAATGAAGCGAATAGCTGTGGTTGCGATCATCGCAGCGGCGATCGCATGCAAGGGCGGATCCTCCAAGGCGCAACAGATTACCGTCGCGCAACCTTCTGCCAACGCACAGGTGGATGCGTCCCGGCGCACAGCGATCACGGCCGCGGTCGCGCGCGTCGCACCGAGCGTTGTGACCGTACAGACCGAAGCGGTGGAGCACGTTCCGGCGGACATCATGGAACAGTTCTTCGGCGGAAACTCCGCCGAGCGTCCGGTAGCGGGCCTTGGCTCGGGCTTCATATTGCGCAAGGATGGCGTGATACTCACCAACGCGCACGTCGTACGCGGCGCAACACGAATCTCGGTAGCGCTGCGCGACGGAACGACGTACGTCGCCAAGCTCGTCGGGGTGGATGACGTGAACGACCTCGCCGTGCTCAAGGTCGACGCTTCAAACCTTCCCGTCGCACCGCTGGGCAACTCATCGTCGCTGATCGTGGGCGAATGGGCGATCGCCATCGGCAATCCGTACGGTTTCGTGCTCGCCAATACGGAGCCAAGCGTCACTGTCGGAGTCGTCAGCGGTGTCGGGCGCAATCTCGTGGCTCCGCCACCCGACGCGGGAAATGGCGCGTACGTCGACATGATCCAGACGGATGCGGCGATCAATCCCGGCAATTCGGGCGGTCCGCTCGTGGACGCAGCGGGCGAAGTCATCGGCGTGAACAGCTCGATCTACTCTCCCAGTGGCGGCTCGGTCGGACTCGGCTTTGCCATTCCCATCAACCGCGCAGCGCGCGTCGCAGACGACCTGCTCACGCACGGTTCGGTTCGCCGTCCATGGATCGGGGTCAAGCCGGCAGTGAGCGAGAATCGCACGCTGGGCCAGCGCCCGCAACGTGGCGTCACGGTCGCAGCTGTGACGCCCGGATCGCCGGCGGCATCGGCCGGAATCCGCAGCGGAGACGTGATAGTACGCGTCGCCGCCCGACAGATACGCAATGCCTACGACTGGGAAGCCGAGTTGCTGGAGCTGAGAGTCGGCGAGACGATTCCGATCA
>DATNCZ010000085.1:0-5222 GCA_035553335.1 Gemmatimonadaceae bacterium | reverse complement strand
CAGTGCGGATTGCCGCAGCCTGGCCGCACCGCACGGTTTGGGATCACGCTTCAGTAGATAGTCGACTTACCTGTTCAGCCAGTAGCTCAGCTTGACCAGGAACGTATTGTCCGGCCGCAGCTTGAACAGAGCCGGATACGTACCTGTCCAGCCGCGTGTGTCGGGCGAGTCGTTGTAACCCGAACGACCCTGCGTCCATACGAAGAACAGCGTCGAGCCAGGCCTGTACTCCCAGCGCGCCACCGCGTTCAGCTTGAATTCGCGGTCGCTGAAGCCCGAGGTCGCCGATGCCGGCGGCGAGTACGCGATGAACCTGTCGGCGTAAGCCGTCGCTCGTGGTGTCGAGCTCAATGCGCGCGGATCGGAGTACGATCCGTTGGACACGAACGGCTGCGCGTAGAACTGCAGCGACAGATTCGGCGTTGCGAGATACGTGGCTCGCATCGAAGTCGAAAGTGTGTTCTGATGAAGATGCGCAAATGCGTAGTGCATCGCGTTGCTCGCCGAGTCCGTGAAGTTTCCGATCCACTGGGAGTTGTCATCGTTGTGCGCGGCGTTGACGTCGAGCGAGAACAGCAGCTGGCTCGTCGCCTGGATTGCGACGCTTGGGTCGAGCGACATGTAATGCGACCGGCCCTCGTCGCTCCTCTGGAAGTTTGCCGATATCGAAGGCGCGATGCGACGGCGATCGTCGCCCGTGATGTAGAGCCAGGGCGAGAGATACGACGACTGGCGCACGGCAGGCCCGCCGCGCGCGCACCGGTCGCAGTACACCGTGCCAAGCTGTCCCAGCGTTCCACCGGCACCTGCGCTCCAGTTGTTGTGAAACACGATGTGCGCATTGGTGTTGACAGCGTGCTCCAGCGGCAGGCCCGCACTGGTCCATCGATTCCAGAAATTGCCGTTGATGCGCAGGCTGTTGTAGACGGCGGTGCGCTTGAAGAAGTTGAGCGCGGCCCAGTTGTTCCACGATTGTATATCCGCACGCTGAAGGTAGCCGATGTCGTTTACATCGTAGCCGGATGACTGGCGCTGATAGCTCGTCTCGAACCGGGTGATCCCGCCGCCGTATTTTCCAAAGATGAATTCCTCGGAGTTGCCGCTCAACGATGTCAGGCTCGAATCGACGCGCAGCTTGCCGTCCGGTCGCTGATAGTAATGAACCGCGTTGGTCTGCGTATTGAGGATCGCTTTCGGCGTACCGGTGACGTCGCTTGCTGTCACGGCGCCGGACACCGTGTAGTTGTTGGCCAGAAACTTGTGCGAGAAGTCGGCTCCGAGCACGCTCGCCGACTTGCGCAGCACACTGGACGTCCACGAGTCGTTGTCGCGCGTCACGCTGGTCGCGATGATCCCGACGTTGCTCGCGCCGCCGCCGAAATCGCGCTGAGCGCGCAACACGCCGTAGTTCGTCGTCGGCTCGATCGTACGGTCGAGAGATCCCGCTGCGCGGGCTGTCACTGCGTCGAGTGCACCGATCGAAATGGAGTTTCCGATGCGTCCGCTCAACTTTGCCGCACCGAGGATGGTGGACGCCGTGGGCGAGCTTGCATCGCCGTACGCGCCAAGCAGTTGCGGTGCGCGTCCGATACGACGCGAGTAGAACAGACCCTCGGAGTTGCAGTTGAGTGCGTTGCAGTTGAGACTCATCGTGTAGCGTCCCTGCCCTTCGACGAAGAACGGACGCTGCTCGCTGAAGAACGTCTCGAACGCGCCGAGGTTGAGCACGGATGGATCTGCCTCGACCTGTCCGAAGTCCGGATTGATCGCGGCTGTGAGCCTGAGTCCCGGCGTCACTCCCAGCTTGAGATCGGCGCCAGCGGAAACGCGTTCTGCTCGGCCGAACGACGAAGCACCGACCGTCTCGACATTCCTGGTGACGACATACGGAACGACTTCGAGCGGGTGGGTCGAGCCGACGTCACCGATTCCGGTGACGGTTCCGAATTGTGAGACGAGTCCGTTCCTGCTCGGATGATATCCCGGCCAGCTCATTCTCTCCTTGAAACGGTCCAGGTCGCGCCACACGCTGAAGCCTATGGTGTGCGTCGGCGCACTCGTGAAGCCCAGCTGCGACATCGGAATGGCATACTCGGCGGTCCACCCCAGCGAGTCGATTCTGGTCGCGACGTCCCAGACACCGTCCCAGCTTCCGTCCTCGTTGTTGTCGTTGTAAATGGCGTAGTCGCGCTTTACGCCGCCCGGACTCACGCAGAATTCGAAGCCGCTGCGGCCGTCGTGATACGAATCGATCATCACGATTATCTGATCCGTCGGCGGACGCGCATCGCGCCGAGCGAGCGTGGTGCGTATCGCCTTGGGATCGCTGTCGAACGCGCGGACGAAGACGTAGATGTTGTGGCTGTCGTACGCAATCTTGAACTCGGTGCGAAAGCGCGGATCGGAATCCTCCACCGGGTCGTGCTCGCGGAACGATGACACCGCGGGCGCGATTCGCCATACCGCATCGTCGTCCTTGCCGTCGATGACCGGCGCGTGTGCGGCGCGAGTGGCCAACGCAGTCCTGCTGCTGTCGATCGTTGTCGGCGGAGCGGATTGCTGCGCCTGGATCGCGGCCGGCGGCGCCGCGGCGATACAGATGACGAGCCACGCGCAGATGGCCGACAGCGGCTGGCAATCGATCGACGGGACCGACCCGAACAACTGAACGAATTTATGTTGAAAAATCAGCATATTACCTCGAAAAGAATGCGCCAACTGGAATCGCGCGGCGCGTTGTTCGTCTGAGCGGGTCTGGTGAAGCCCGGGGGCCCCGGTGGTCAAAATGCTGAAAAATCAGCGGTGGTGAAATTTCAACATATCGACCCCGCCTGTCAAGGAGGGCGGGGGGGCGCGGGGCAGGACACGACCCGCAAAAGAACCCTGCCGAGTGGCATGACGAGTGCGGTACACGGGTCCCTTATGAGCGCCGCGTCGCTCCCGGAGCGCAATCTGGATCTGCTGCGGGCCGCGGCAGTGTTGTGCGTTCTGGTTGCGCACCTGCTCGCGGTATGGTCGATCGACACCACTCCGATCGACAACTGGGACCTCGGGCGCATCGGCGTTCTGCTCTTCTTCGTGCACACGTCGCTGGTCCTGATGTCGTCGCTCGAACGTCAGGGACCGCGTCCGGATTGGGTTCGCGCGTTCTACATCCGGCGTGCGTTCAGGATCTATCCGCTGGCGATCGTGACGGTGCTCGCCACGGCGGCATTTGGCATCATGCCGCACGCGCTCCCGTTCGGCAGTCCGGGGCTGATCGTTCATCCGCAGCTCCGGACAGTCGTGGCGGACATGGCGCTGGTGCAGAACATCACGCAGGACGATCCGGTGCCAGGAATGCTGTGGACGCTGCCGATCGAGGTGCAGCTGTACCTGATGCTGCCGCTGGCCTTCCTGCTCGCCCGGAAGAGTGTCTGGGCGGTAGTCGCCGCGTTCGCCGCGTGCAGTGGATTCGCGATGCTGGTGACGCGTGGTTACACCGACGGCATCCCCGGGCTCTGGAGACTCGAGTCGGTAGTGGCGTTCGCCCCATGCTTCGTTGCTGGAGTGTTTGCGTATGCGATTCTCCGGAGGAGCGGGCGCCCGCCGCTTCCTGGATGGAGCTTCGCTCTCCTGCTTCTGGGCTGTGTCGCGATCTTCAAGTTCTCTCACCCCAGTGAGGAGCTGCCCGCACGCGGGTGGCCATTCTGCATCGCCGTCGCGCTCGCGATCACGCTCGTGCGCGACGTGAGCGAGTCGTGGCTGACCCGCGTCGCGCACAGCATCTGCACGGCCAGTTACAGCATATACCTGTTGCACCTCGCAGTCTTCTGGCTCGCGTTCATCGTGCTGAAGGACCTGCCGTTGGCGCTCCAGTGGGTGATGTTCTGCGTATTCATCGTCGGGATCCCTGTTGCTGCATACCGCACGATCGAGCGGCCCGGGATCGCCCTCGGACGTCGCATCGTCAACGTTCGCACACCGATCGCCGCCGAGGTTGCGGCGCCATAGGACGATTGCGCACTGGTATTCTTGCGGATTGCGAGTGGACGCGTAGCGTTAACGCACGGCAGTCCATCAACCTCAACCCAATCGTACCATGGAAGGCAATTCCGAAAATGGCGGCACGAGCCGGCGTCGTTTCCTCGGCGCCCTTGCTGCAGGAGCGGGTGCAGTCGGTGCAGGTGCACTTTCGTTTTCACGGCCGGTCTCGGCGGAGACCGAGCACAACGCAACAGGTCCGGACGATCCGGATTCGTGGTTTACCGGGATCAAGGGAAAGCATCGTGCCGTTTTCGATATCTTCGAACCGCACGGCCTCTTTCCATTCCTGGGGCCTATGGTCTTCCTCATGACCAACGCGAGCACCGGTACGCCGGCAAAGGATTGCAGCGTCGTGGCGATCATCCGGCACGAAGCAGTTCCATTCGCGTTGGGTAACAATATGTGGAAGAAGTACAAACTCGGAGAAGCGTCGAAGGTCACCGATCCCGAGACAAAAGCCGCCGCGGTGCGCAACATCTTCTGGCAGCCGAAGCCTGGTGATTTCGTGTTGCCAGGGCTTGGCAACGCTCGCATCGGAATCGATCAGCTTCAGGCACAAGGGGTGATGTACTTCGCTTGTGGTGCGGCGCTGATGTCAATGAGTGCTGCAGTAGCGCAACAGACGCATCAGGATCCCAAGACCGTACAGCAGGAATTCATGGCGTCCGTTCTGCCAGGCGTCCGTGTGGTGCCGTCGGGCGTCTGGGCGCTCGGGCGCGCGCAGGAGCACGGCTGTGCATACTGCTTCGCGTACTGAGTGAAATGCAAGAACTGGTGTCAGAGTGCAGTTTCTCAGCTCATCCCGATCCGCGGGCCTCGGGAAACTGCACTCCGGCCCCGGCTTACTCCGCGACCTTGACGATCAGGCATTGATTGCCACTCAGCTCGAGCACCGGCTGACTTGAATCCCCGAAGTAATCATCGAACGCGCGGCGCACCGCGGCGAACTCGACGTAGTCGTGGGAGATGAGCATGGCTCCGACACTCATCCTCGGATAGAAGAACTGGAGCGCTTCGAGCGTGCTCTGATAGAGATCCACGTCGAGGTGCACGAACGAGAATCGAAGATCGCGAACGGGGCCGGCCGTTGCGGGAAACAGTCCCTGATGAAAGTGAACGTCCCGGCATCCATCGAGATACTTCTTCACATCGTCGAGACTGCATGCGTATTGCCCGCTCTCGAAACCTCGATCGAT
>DATNCZ010000084.1:0-4249 GCA_035553335.1 Gemmatimonadaceae bacterium | reverse complement strand
GTGAATGGTCGCGCAGGGACTCGAACCCCGGACCTCTGGTATGTGAGACCAGCGCTCTAACCAGCTGAGCTACGCGACCCGTTGGCAGCGATGTGCCGGGCGTGTGCATAGCTTAACCGCCCGTTGGGACCTGTGGTAGTGGCGTCGGCGGAGTGCGCGCTGTAGTGTTTCGCACGCGGGGCTCATTTCGACGGGTTCCGTGCGGCTCCATGGTGTGGCAGGTTCCTCGCGGTCACCTGGAGGTTCGTCCATGGCTTTGTTCTCCTTCCTCGATCGAGAACGGACCATCGCGCACGCCGGCTACAACCGGTGGCGCATTACCACTGCCGCGCTGGCGATCCATCTGGCGATCGGGCAGGCGTACGCGTTCAGCGTGTTCAACCTGCCGTTGTCGAAGCAGGAAGGATGGAAGCTGAGCACGATCGGCTGGGTGTTCAGCATCGCGATCGTGTTCCTCGGCGTGTCGGCGGCGCTCTTCGGCAAGTGGTTGGAGCGCGTGGGCCCGCGGCGGGCGATGTTCGCCGCCGCGTGCTGCTTCAGCGGCGGCTTCCTGGTTGGCGCGTTAGGCATCAAGACGCACAGCTTCCCGATTCTGCTCCTCGGCTACGGCGTGTTAGGCGGATTCGGACTCGGCATCGGGTACATCTCGCCGGTGTCGACGCTCATCAAGTGGTTTCCCGACCGGCCGGGCATGGCCACTGGTATGGCGATCATGGGATTCGGCGGCGGCGCGATGATCGCGTCGCCGCTGTCGGTGGGGCTCATGCATCACTTTCGGACGGACACATCGCAGGGTGTGGCGGCGACGTTCGTCTCGCTCGCGGTGTTGTACTTCATCTTCATGATGTTCGGCGTGTTCACCGTGCGGCTGCCGCGTGAGGGATGGCGGCCCGCCGGATGGACGCCGCCCGCGACGCCGCCCAAGCTCGTGACCACCGCCAACGTGGAAGTGAACGAGGCGATGCGGACGCCGCAGTTCTGGCTGTTGTGGTGGGTGCTCTGCCTCAACGTGACCGCGGGGATCGGCGTGATCGGGCAAGCGTCGCCGATGATCCAGGAGATTTTCTTCAAGGGCAACCGGCCGGCCGCGGCCGCCGGCTTCGTGGCGCTGCTGAGTCTCGCCAACATGACGGGGCGGTTCGCCTGGGCCTCGTTCTCCGATGTGATCGGCCGCAAAGCCACGTACACGACGTTCTTTGTGTTAGGCATGCTCCTGTACGCGTTCGTGCCGCACACCGGGCAGCTGCAGAGCACGCTGCTGTTCGTGATTGCGTTCGTGATCATTCTCTCGATGTACGGCGGCGGCTTCTCCACCGTGCCGGCGTATCTCAAGGATCTGTTCGGGACGATGCAGGTGGGTGCCATCCACGGGCGGCTGCTCACGGCGTGGTCGGCGGCTGGCATTTTCGGGCCGGTGCTCGTGAACTACATTCGCGAGTACGAGATCGATCATGGCGTGGCCAAGGCCGACGCGTACTCGCTCACGATGTATCTGATGGCGTGTCTCTTGTTGGTGGGTCTCATCTGCAACCTGCTGGTGCGGCCGGTGGACCCGAAGCACCACTACACCGGCGCGACGGCGCCGGACGGCTCGACCACCGGTCCGGCGTTAGGCCAGACCGCCGCGGGAGGTGCCCATGCCTGACGAACGGATGACACCCGGCACGCCGGCCGGCGACGCGGCGGCGTCCGAAGTTGCCAAGCTCTGGTTGTCGTGGGCCTGGGTGGGGATTCCGGGCTTGTGGGGCGTGTACCACGTCGTCGTCGACGCGCTCAAGATCTTCAAGTGAGTCGTCCCGTCGGGATGAGCGATCGCTACATTTCCGAATCTCCGACGAACCGTCTTGAGCGACGAGGCCATTCTTGAAGGGGTTTGTACCGACTCCAGAGGCGATTGTCGACCTAATGGTCGACAAGTTGTTCGAAGGGCGCCATCCCACAGCGAGCAGTCGCATCCTGGATCCCGGCTGCGGACGCGGGGCTTTCATCCAGGGGATCTTGCGTTGGTGTCATAGTCGCCAAATCGAGCCACCGACGATTGTCGGCGTCGACTTGAACCCATCCCACGTTTACTACTGCCGGGAACTCTTCCGCGGATTCGCGCAGATTGAAATTGCTCAGGGCGACTTTCTCGACCGAGTATGCCCTTCTTTCGACTTCGTGGTTGGCAACCCGCCGTACGTCTCTCTCGGTGCCTTGTCCGCCGATGAACGCACGCGCTATCGCGGCGCGTACCAAACGGCGACGGGTCGCTTCGACCTGTACCTCCTTTTCTTTGAACGAGCTCTCCGGCTTCTGTCTCGAAGTGGACGCCTCGTTTTCATCACGCCGGAGAAGTACTGCTATGTCGAGAGTGCGCGTCCTCTTCGTCGGCTGTTGTCACAGTGGCGCGTTGAAGAACTCCACTTCCTGACCGAAGACACTTTCGCGGGTCTCATCACGTATCCGTTGGTGACCACGATTACTGGCGATGGGGGGGGCGGCACCGTGCGCGTCATCGACCGCACAGGGCCAACCCGGTGCATCCAGTTGCCCGTCGGCGAGGCCTCTTGGATACCAGCCATTCGGGGTGCGAGCGTTTCATCGGGGATGGTAAGATTGGAGGACGCCGCGTTGCGGGTAAGCTGCGGAGTCGCAACCGGCGCGGACTCCGTGTTCATAGTACGGACGTCGGAGCTAGACCCGGCACTGCAACGGTTCGCGCGACCGACGCTCTCCGGGCGGGAAATCACATCGACGCAACTGCCGCACCTCAAATGGTCATTGCTCCTCCCATACGACTCCTCAGGGCTTCTGATTCCGGAGGCAAAGTTAGGCGCGTTGGGCGTATTCCTCAAACATGACGAGCGACGGAAGCTGCTCGAACGGCGATACTGCGTTGCGTCCAAACCGTGGTACGCGTTTCACGAGACGCCGCCTCTCACGACAATCTTGCGGCCCAAGATCCTTTGCAAGGACATTGGCGCCGAGCCACTGTTTGTTGTTGATCATCAAGGCGCCATCGTCCCTCGCCATTCCACGTACTACATCGTGCCGGCGAACCCAACTCAGCTCGATGAACTTGCCGAGTATCTCAATTCTGATGATGCTCGCGTTTGGCTGCTAAACCACTGCCAACGTGCGGCGAGTGGGTTTATTCGTGTGCAGAGTCACGTTCTAAAGCGACTGCCCCTGCCTTCGTCGCTATCGCGACTTGCTCCGATGCTGCCGTTCGAAACTGAGACCGCGCTTAGTCCGCATGACAACTCCCTTCGATAGGGCAATCGAAACGATTGCCGCCGCAGGCTATCACAACCATCGTCGCGAAGGCCATTCCGACACTGTAAGCACGGCGTTGTTTGAGGACCTACTCAAAACGTGTACGCCGCTTAGAGAGGATTGGGAGCGCGGTGTTGTAAAGGTGTGGAAGAACGTGAGGGCGCCGGGCGGCAGGCGGAGAAAGGTGGACTTGTTCGTCGGCGAGCCGACGTCGGACGGCCGACCCGACGTACACACTGTTCGAATTGCGGTTGAGAACAAGTCGGTCATCACCGCCCATAGAAACGCTACCAATCGCTTCGACGACCTTCGCGAAGTCCTCGCGGCGATTTACTCTGTAAGGCCAGAGGCGCTCCTCGTTGCCACGGTGTTAGTCGGTCTCAGTAGGAAGGTCCTCAATATTCCGGACCAGGTTCATAGCTTCTTCCGCGATCGCGAGGACGAGTTCGAGACAGGAGTACTCCCGCGTCTGTCTAGCGGTGATTTGACACTTTGGGCCCAATTCGATTGGGCCGTCAGTCACAATGCCGCTACCGATGCACAACGCACCGTGGACCTGTTGCGCACCTTACCGACACGTCCTCCCGGCCATACACATCTCGAAGGCTACGACTATGTGCTGATCGCGCCGGTGCTCATCGACAACGTAAATCCACCAGCGTTAGCGCGTCCAAATGCGCTCGGGATCAACGTCGATCAGGAGTATCGGTCGATGTTGGACAAGCTCTGCTCGGGATACACGGCGCGTTGGCACATGTGATCACATGGGTGACCGACGGACCTCTTCGCTGCGACTGCGGAAGCTCGCGAGACGGTCGAGTCGGCGCATGGCCGGTCGAAGCCTCGCGCTGGGCGTGGCTTGACGCGCTTGTCTGGAGAAGTCTCCAGTCGAGAAAGCCGTGTGTGCCTGCGGCAAGTGGGCCCTCCAGGGATCGAACCTGGGACCGTCGGATTATGAGTCCGCTGCTCTAACCAACTGAGCTAAGGGCCC
>DATNCZ010000083.1:0-2646 GCA_035553335.1 Gemmatimonadaceae bacterium | reverse complement strand
TCTTCGCGTACTGAGCGAAGCGCATTCAGCGCAGAGCCGTTTCGAGCGTGGCCGGCGCGAGTCGCTCCCGCGTACGGGACAGCCGGACAGCCATCCATGCGAGACGCTGATCGGTCGCATGTGCCACTGGCGCGAGGACGGTTCGGAGACCCCGCGTCCCGAGGCAAGCTCGATTGTGAGAGCCCGGCAGTCGCTCATCGCGACGCTCGCCAGACTCAACGGCGTCTCGCCTGGCGACGACTGGATCGCCGGAGAGCGCGTGCGGTACATGATCGAAGCCGGCGAGGACTCGGCTGCGGTGTCGGTCGCGCGGTCGTGCGCACCGCCGCGCTGGTACTGCAAAGCGCTGCTCGGCTACGCACTTCACGCATCGGAGCGATATGGCGATGCGGCTGCGGCATTCGACAGCGCGCTTGCGAAGATGCCGGCGGACGAACGCTGCAGGTGGAACGACATTTCGTTGCTGCTCGACGACGACGAGCGCGCGAGTTACGAGGCGTTGCCGTGCGGACAGCGTGACTCCGTGGAGCAGCGTTTCTGGGATCTGGCGAAGCCTTCGTTCGCGGTCCTCGGAAACGACCGGAGAACCGAGCATTTCTCGCGCGTGCTGCTCGCCGACCTCTCCGAAACCGCCGCGAACGCATACGGACTGCCGTGGGGTGATGATTTACGGGAGATGCTCATCAGATATGGCGAGCCGCTCTGGTACAGTCTTTCGTGGCCGGGACCATACACGACATTCCAGACTCCAATTGGCCACGACCGGCTTCCGAGTTTTCACTTCGCCGCGGAAATGGAGGGCGACAGCGCACGCTGGGACGCCTACGAACCGGTCGCGAGGGAACTCTATTCACCGCCGTACATCGATACGCTGGCGCCGCTCGACGCACAGTTCGCGATGATGAAACGCGGCGATTCAGCGCTCGTGGTCGCCGTCTATTCCGACACGACACTGGGGCGCGCCATGCTCGGTGTATCGGGCACGCCGGGTGATACGAGCGGAGCGGACGTGCATCACGGTCACGTGCGTCGTGCACACAGCAGGTGGAAAGGCGAGATGGTTGCGATGGAGGCGTTCGATCCCGTACGGCTGCGCGATGCCCGAGCGCGAGTATGGCTGGCGCCGCCGCATCATGCCACAGGCGCGCCGGATCTCTCGACCCTGTTGCTGTTCACCGCCGATAGCAGCGCGACCGTCGAAACGCTGGACGATGCGCTGGCGCACGCTCTCACATCGACCGACCTGCGCGGAACGCGACGACTGGGATTGTACTGGGAAGAGTACGGCGCGACAAAACCGGATTCATCGAGCGGACCTCACGTGTCGGCGACCGATGCGGATTCGCAATCTGTTGCTGGGCCGGATTCATCATCGGATTCGTCATCCGTTCTCGTAACGGTTACCCGTACCGATGGTGGTGTGCTGAAATGGCTTGGCCAGGCCCTTCACATTACGGGTCGCGATTCTCCGCTCGCGGTAAAGTGGCACGATACGTACGCGAGCAGCGGTGTCGCTTCGCATTCGGTGGTGCTGGATCTGGCGCAGTTACCGGCGGGAACGTATCAGGTGTCGGTTGCGGTGGGCGGGGATGATTTGCACCGGACCCGGATATCGCGCGAGATCAGGTTGCGATAGAAGCCGCGCGCAGCTCACCATCGTTCATTTCGAACCGTTGTGTTGCGAGGATCGCGTCTGATTCCACGTGAGTCACGTGGAGGACAGTGAACGCCCATTCGAGCTGGAGCGAGGCAAACTCGGTCAGCACCGCTGTACGGCGCTTCGCATCGAGGGCTGAGAAGGGCTCGTCCAGCAATAGAACGGACGGGCGCGCCGCGAGCGCGCGACACAATGCAACGATCTGGCGCTCGCCGCCGCTCAGCGACGACACGAACCGCTGCATCAGATGATCCACGCCGAAGCGCCGTGCGAGATCATCCACGATTCCCTGCCCCACCGCGCCGTACTCGATGTTCTGGCGTGCATCGAGATGCGGAAAGAGATAGCCATGTTGTGGGACGAGACCGATTCCGCGGGATTCCGGTGGGGCGAATGTAACGTCGACGTCGCCCGCTATCACGCGCCCGGATGTCGGCATGGCTGCTCCGGCCATCACCTCGAGCAGCGTCGTCTTGCCGGACGCCGTCGGCCCCGTGATGACTGCGTGGCCGCCCGCTGGGACAGTGAGCGATACGTCACGCAGTTGGAAACTGCCGACGCGCGTACAGATCGCGCGGCACTCGATCATCACACCGCCTCGTTGCTTCGGTCGTAACGCAACGCGCGTAGCGCCAGGAGTGGCACTATCGAAACCACGACAAGCGTCGCCGCGATCGGTAGTGCGTCGCGCAATCCACCGGTCGTGAAGCGATCGTAGCTCAGCACGCTGACGACCTTGGGGTTGTAAGCCAGCACGACGACTGCTCCGAATTCACTCACGGCGCGCGCCCACGTTACTATCGCCGCCGACGCCAGGCCGCGACGCGCCATGGGGAACGTTACCCTGCGAAACGCAGACCACTGCGTATCGCCAAGCGTCCGCGCGACGAACTCGTAGCGTCTGTCCACTCGTGCGAACGCTTCGCGCGCGGCGCTCACGTACAGCGGCGCGGAGACGAAGAGCATCGCCGCGACGATTCCCGCCGGAG
>DATNCZ010000082.1:0-2863 GCA_035553335.1 Gemmatimonadaceae bacterium | reverse complement strand
CGCTGTCTGCCACGCTGCGCGAGCACGTCAAACGAACGCCGCGCGCGAACGATTGGGAAGAGGATCTCGATCGCGGGCTGGAAGTAATCGGCGGGCGGTCAGCAGCACTCGCGCGCTTCATGGCGTCATATACTCTTCTCGCGCGCATGCCAGCCCCGACGCATGCCCCCGTCGATGTCGCGGCCTGGATCGGGCGCATCGTTCAGATGGAGACGCGTGTCCCGATCAGCGTTCAAACTGGCCCGCAAATCGTGATCGATGCCGATGCCGATCAGCTGGATCAGATGCTCATCAATCTCGTGCGCAATGCGGCCGATGCATCACTCGAAACCGGCGGCGGCGTGACCGTCGGCTGGAGCGTCGCGGATTCGTTCGTGGATGTGTCGATCCAGGATGAGGGATTTGGTCTGCCCGAGACGGCCAATCTCTTCGTTCCCTTCTTCACGACCAAGCCGGGCGGATCGGGTATCGGGCTCGTTCTCAGCAGGCAGATCGCCGAGGCGCACGGCGGGAGCCTGAGCCTGAGCGACGGCCATGGCTGCGAGGCGCGCGTGCGGCTCCCGATCGCTCCACTCTTACAGAGGGAGATAGTTATCGAACGATCGTTCGAACACTGACGGCAACTTGCTCGAACTCGGTGTCGATTCTCGCGGGCCTCGGTCGACGTGTATGTAGAGCACACAAACGAACAAAACAATAGGAGAACGGGACAATGCGATTCATGATTATCGTAAAAGCGACCGATGAGTCCGAAGCTGGCGTCATGCCGAACCGTGACCTGCTGGCACGCATGGGCGCGTACAATGAAGAGCTTGTAAAGGCCGGCGTGATGCTGGCAGGTGACGGGCTCCTCTCAAGCGCGAAGGGCGCCCGTGTGAAGTTCGCGAACGGCAAGACTACTGTCATCGACGGGCCGTTCACCGAGACCAAGGAGCTCGTTGCAGGCTTCTGGATATGGCAGGTGAAGTCGAGGGATGAAGCGATAGCGTGGCTTCGGCGGGCGCCGTTCGATGATGCGGAGGTCGAGATCCGTCAGGTGGCCGAAGCCGAGGATTTCGGTGATGAATTCACACCGGATCTGAAAGAGCAGGAAGATCAGCTTCGTGCGCAGATAGCGCGCAAGTAGAGGCATCGAAAGCCGCCGTCATTCCCGCGAAAGCGGGAATCCATCTGATGCCGGGAAGCTTCCTGCTACCATTGCATCCAGATACCGATAACGTGGATTCCAGCTTTCGCGGGAATGACGATTCCAGGATAGACTTGAACAACTGACCGCGCACGCCCTGATTTGTATGCGTGACGGAATCCGCAACGCATCGCGCGATCGACGCGGTCTGGAGAATCGAGTCTGCGAAACTCATCGCCGGCCTGACACGCATTGTACGCGACGTCGGACTCGCCGAGGATCTCGCGCAGGACGCCCTCGTCGCCGCGCTGGACCAGTGGCCCGGATCGGGAGTACCTGACAATCCCGGCGCATGGCTCATGGCCACCGCAAAACGGCGCGCGATCGACGCAATGCGCCATGGCAAGCTCGTCGAGCGCAAACAGGACGACGTAGGTCGCGAGATCGAGGCGCTACAGAACTCCACAGTCGTCGACGTGGACGCGGCGATCGACGACGATGTCGGCGACGACCTGCTTCGCCTGGTCTTCATCTCCTGTCACCCGGTGCTCTCTCCCGAAGCGCGCGTCGCGCTCACTCTGCGTCTCCTCGGCGGGCTCACCACCGATGAAATAGCGCGCGCCTTCCTCGTTTCGGAGCCGACGATCGCACAGAGAATCGTTCGCGCCAAGCGGACACTTCGCGATGCCGGCGTGCCGTTCGAGCTCCCCCGTGGAGAGGCGCGCGCCGCGCGGCTTGCGTCGGTGCTCGAGGTCATCTACCTCATCTTCAACGAGGGCTACTCCGCGACCGCGGGAGATGACTGGATGCGGCCTGCGCTATGCGAGGATGCGCTGAGACTTGGTCGCATTCTGGCGGAGCTTGCGCCGGAAGATGCGGAGGTTCACGGACTGGTCGCCTTGATGGAGATCCAGGCGTCGCGCGCACACGCACGCGTCGATCAACATGGCGATCCCGTGCTTCTCCTGGAACAGAACCGTGCGCGCTGGGATCAGCTTCTCATTCGCCGCGGACTCGCCGCACTCGAACGCGCCGAGCGGCTCGGCACTCCCGGATCATATACGTTGCAGGCCGCGATCGCAGCGTGTCATGCGCGCGCACGAACAGCTGAAGAGACGGACTGGAACCGCATCGCGTCGCTGTATGCACTGCTCGTGCAACTCGTTCCGTCTCCGGTGATCGAGCTCAATCGTGCAGTCGCAGTATCGATGGCGTCCGGCCCCGCCGCTGGTCTGGAAGTGGTTGACGCACTTGCGTCGGAGCCGTCACTACGGAACTATCACCTGTTACCGGCTGTACGGGGTGACCTGCTCGCCAAGCTCGGCCGCCGCGACGAAGCGAGATCCGAATTCGAGCGGGCCGTTTCGCTCACGCGCAACATGCGAGAGCGCAATCTGCTCGAGGGCCGCGCAGCGGCGATGGCGACCGGTGATACGACGCCCACCAGCGCTACTTCCCGCCCGCCAGCGCGTGCGTCAGCCGATACAGAAACTCCAGACCATCATAGTACGACTTGATCCACATCCGCTCGTCTCTCCCGTGAGCGTGCGAGTCTCCGTTGCTGAGAATGCCGCTTACACCATAAGTGGGAATTCCGGCCGCACGAAGGAATCGACCGTCGGTCGCACCGGTCGACATCACCGGAACCACGAGCACGTTTGAGCCGAACATGTCGTGAGTGATCTTCGTCACGGCGTTCATCAGCTCCGGCGTCAGAGGACTCGGGGCAGCCCTGGC
>DATNCZ010000081.1:0-5210 GCA_035553335.1 Gemmatimonadaceae bacterium | reverse complement strand
GCCCAGGAGTTGGCGGATATCCGATACCATGTCGTTCGTCTGCATTCCGAACGAGTAGAGCAGCCGCAGATCTCCACCCTTGTCCACGACGAACGTCTGCGACGGATGCGTCACGGAGTATCCGTCGGCCGATGCAGATTCCTCTCGCGATGAGTTCACGTGGAAGGAGCGCTCGATTCCGGCCAGTGTGGCTGAATCACCGGTTGCGCCGATGAAGTCCGGATCGAAGCGCGACACGTAATGTTGCAGCGTCGCCGGATCGTCGCGCGCGGGGTCGACCGATATGAAGACAAAACGCACGCGGGACGCGTCGCGGCCAAGGCCGGTCTTGACGCGCTTCCAGTCGGAAAGAGTCGTTGGGCAGACGTCCGGGCAGTGCGTGTAGCCGAAGTATAGAAGCACCACGGACCCGCGCTGCTCGGCAAGCGAGAACTTCGCACCGTTGGCCCGTTGCAGCACGACAGGCGGGGCAGTCTCCGGCGGCTCGTAGGCCGTTCCGTGAAACGACGCTGGCCTGCAGCCGATCGCCAGCGTGGCGATACAGGTCGCGGCAAGAAGCGCCGCGGCATTCCGGGATAGTGATCTGACTGCCAAACGTTGCATATGCGAATTGCCGTGTATAATTCAGTCCAAATGGACCAGGCCGACGTGTTCGACGCGATAATAATTGGTGCGGGCGCGGCTGGTCTCGCCGCTGCCAAGGAGCTGCGCGCAAACGGGCGTAGCGTCATCGTCCTGGAGGCGCGCGGCCGCGTCGGTGGCCGAATCTTCACGTACCGCGACCCTTCAGTGGTAGTTCCGATCGAGCTTGGTGCCGAATTTTTACACGGCGCCACTCCCAACACTGATACGATAATCGACGCCGCAGGGTTGACGGCGTTCGATGTTGTGGGCGAGCACTGGCAAGCGCGCGAAGGAACTTTCAGGCAGGTCGATTTCTGGAAACGGATAGGAAAGGTGCTCGGCAAGCTCGACGAGCACCGTACGCCGGACCGGAGCTTCAGGGATTACCTCGCGGAACGAGCGGCACGGAAGCGCAAGCCGAAAGACGCGCGCGCGCGGATCAGTACTATCGAATTCGTGCAGGGATTCCACGCCGCCGACATATCACTCGTGAGCGAGCGCTGGCTCGCCAGGGGTGGCGACCCCGCCGAGAGCCCCGAGGATGAGCGGACGGGGCGCCTGGTGAATGGTTACGATCGTGTGTCGGCGTGGCTCGCGCGCGACGTCTACGACGCGATCGAGCTCAATACAGTGGTGACGCGAGTCGAGTGGGAGCGCGGAAACGTGGTGGTGAGCTGCCAGAACGCCGCGGGCGAGCTCCGCGAGGTGTCGGGACGGACGGTGATCGTCACTGTACCCGTCGGCGTGCTGCAGGCCGAGCCACCGGCGCCGGGCGCCATCACATTCGAGCCCGAAATTCCGGCGGTGACGGCTGCGGTGGATGGCCTCGCAATGGGTAGCGTGCTCCGAACGGTCTTCGCATTTCGTGAGCGGTTCTGGGAAATGGGGCTACGGAACGCTCCCGACCACGGCGGAAGCGGGCTGATGTCGCTCAGCTTCCTGCACAGCCCAGGGGCTGATTTTCCCGTCTGGTGGACCCAGTTTCCGGTGCGCGCCCCGATTCTCGTCGGGTGGGTCGGCGGCCCGCCGGCGGCGGCGCTGTGCGCCCTGCCGGACGCGGAAATCGAGCGAATCGCGCTGCACGATCTGGCGGCGCACCTCGGTACGACTTACGAGCGACTTGCCGGTCTGGTGACTGGAAGCTGGATGCATAACTGGGAGCACGATCCGTTCTCGCGCGGGGCCTACAGCTACGCGGTTGTCGGCGGCAGCGGATCAGCGAGGAAGCTTTCGAGGCCCATCGAACAGACAGTATTCTTCTCTGGAGAGGCCACGAACACCGAAGGTCGCAGCGGCACTGTCGAAGGCGCACTGGCCACCGGATTGCGAGCGGCACAAGGAGTGCTCCAAGCTTTGGGGCAAGAACCCATTCCAAACCAGTGAGGTCAGTTGGTGCATAGCAAACTCATTCCGGCGCTGCTCGCCGTGGCAGTATTGGCCGTTTCCGCCGGCGCCCAGAAGGCGCCACGGCACACGACGGCGAAGACCAGGACCAGCAGCTCGGGGCCATCCGGCGCATGGCGCAGCGTCTATAACGACGCCACGGTAAGAGTCGCGCTCGACACGACCCAGACCAAGCGCGCGCCCGATGGCACGTATCGCGTGCGACTCCGTTGGCAGTACGCGACCAACCAGATGATCGGGACCAGGCACGCCTACCGCACGATGGTCGATCGTAAGATGATCGACTGCACTACGCAGGGAATAAAGCCCGTTTCGGCGCAAACATATGACGTCAACGGGAAGCCGGTCGCCGGCTACGATACGCCGGATTCGCAGCTGGTGCAGATCGATTGGGCCAAACGGCCGCCGGGAAGCAGCGCCGGAAAGGCGTATGCGGCGGTTTGTGGAGCGATAAGGAAGTAGGCGGCGCATCGTCGTATCGTCATTCCCGCTGTAGGGCGCGGATGCATCCGCGCCCTACAGCGGGAATGACGACCTTTTTTAACAGCCCTTACCGCATCCGTCTAGTTCTCGTCCCCGTCCACCGACCAGGTCGCGGAGCCGCCCGCGGTCATCGCTTCACGCAGTGCATCGGCAGCTCCGACGCCGGTCTCCGGATCCAGCCGCAGCTCGCCGCTTGCATCGTCGTACGAGAACAACTCGGCGTATCGACCCCAGTCGACGACCGTCTCGAACTGACGGCGCGCCTCGCCGCCGGAGAAAGCTTCTTCCAGCTCCTCCATGAGGCGGTCCGAGTCGAGTGTACCTGACGGAGACGCGTCCAGCTCGCGCACTATATGTCGCAGCAGCGAGACGTGAGCCAGGGCATAACGCCGGAACATCGCCTTCTCGATGTCGAGATCGGCGTCGGCAAACTCGATTCCCGGTTGTGTGATGACGACCGCGCGATCCTGGAGATCGGCGAAGCCGAGCAGGTCGCTTGCTTCGACGATGGCGAGCACGTCGTCGCTGCGGAGCTGAAGATCGCGTGCGAGATCGTGCACGTTCGCACGGCCGCCCATCGTCGAGAGGTACTGCACGAATCCTGTGAGATCGTCGATCCCGACGTCGGGCAGCACCTGATAGCGCCGCGGACGCTCGACCCGTGTAGGCGTACTCGGGCGGCCGACGAGCGTCGACGCGTCCTCACCCGGGTTGGTCATCACGCGATAGATCGCGTCGACGAGATGCTGCCGCGCGGGACCGTGATGCGCTCGCTCGTGCGCCGGCAGTCCCGGCAGCTCGATCCGGATGTGCCCCGGGTTCGCGCCGAACACCAGAATGCGATCGGCCAGCGTCACTGCTTCCTCGATGTTGTGCGTGACGAGCAGCACCGCCTTGGTAGGCATCGAGCGAGAGCTCCACAGCTCCTGCAGCTCGGCGCGCAACGTCTCACCGGTCAACACGTCGAGAGCGGAAAACGGCTCGTCCATGAAAAGCACTTCCGGCTGCACCACCAGTGCGCGCGCGAAACCGACGCGCTGCTTCATGCCGCCGGAAAGTTCTTTCGGAAACGCTTCCTCGTAACCGTCGAGTCCGATGAGGTCGATCGCGGCAATCGCGCGTTCCCGGCGTTGATCGGAAGGAACACCAGCCGCGAGCAGACCCAGCTCCACGTTCTGCAGAACGGTGAGCCACGGAAACAACGCGAAACTCTGGAACACTATCGCGACGTTCGGATTGATTCCGGTGAGATCCTCACCGTGGGACAGAACGCGCCCCGAGGACGGCGGCATCAGTCCCGACAGCAAACGCAGCAACGTCGATTTCCCGGATCCGGATGGGCCGAGCAGCGCGACGAATTCGCCAGCGTGCAACGCAACGCTGACGTGATCCAGCACGGGTGTGCGATCGTCGCCGTAATACTTGTCCACCGCGCGTGCTTCCAGTATTACCGCGCCGCGCTCGTTCGCCGGTGGTGCAGAGATGGCCGTTGTCATGCTGCTTGCCTCATTCCAGACGATAACGCGATTGTGCGATGCGGTACAACCTGCGCCACACGAGTCTATTCCCGAGTATCACGACTGCCGCCATCACGAGCGTGGAAGCCAGAAGCAGCGGAAAATTCTGTGCGTCGGCGGCTTCCGCGATCAACGCCCCCAATCCGACGGTGCTTATCTTGTGGCCCGCGAATATCACGTACTCGGAAACGATGCTCGCATTCCACGCGCCGCCGGTCGCGGTGATCAATCCCGTGACCAGGTAGGGAAAGATCGCCGGTATGATCAGCAACTTCCACCGACGCCAGCCCGTGAGCCCGTATACACCAGCCGCTTCCTTGAGATCGGACGGGATCGCCATCGCTCCAGCAATCACGTTGAACAGAACATACCACTGTGTACCGAGCACCATCAACGCGATGGCGGCAATGTTGAGGCCGCCCGGAAGTGACAGCAGTATGAGTAGAAGAACGGAGAACAGTGCAGTTGCGGGGATCGACGCGATGACCTGCACCACCGGCTGCAACCTGCGCGACCATTTGGGGCTCATCCCGACGGCGACACCGAATGGCACCGTCCACGCCGTCGCGATGATCAACGCTGCGAGCGTGCGACCAAAAGTCGCGAGCGTGGCGACGAATATCGTCCACCATGTTCTTCCCGTCAGACCCGACACCGCGTGGAACGCGGCGAAACCGCCCCAGATGACGATCGCTACCGCCGCCAGCCCAAGGAGCAATCCTGCGAGCACACGCATCCATCGGGGGACAATCGGCATGGAGCGCTTGCGCGGCTCACGGGGCCGATCCAGCGATTTCTCTATCGGAGCCACCGTATGATCGTGCAGCCACGCGACGAGCGAGGAGTTGCGCAGCAGGTCCAGCATCCAGGATTCCGAAGCGTCACCGCCGGACTGCTCGAACTTGAACTTGTCCGACCACGCAACCAACGGGCGCCAGAGTATCTGATCCAGCAGTACGATCACAGTAACGAGGGCGACAATTCCCCATATTATCGCACGCGTGTCGCGCGCCTCCGAGGCTGCCGCGAGGTACGAGCCAAGACCCGGGAGACGCAGGTTGTTGGCGCCGAGTACGAATTGCTCCGACGCCATGAGAAAGAACCAGCCTCCCGCCCAGCTCATCATGCTGTTCTGGATCAGCGCGATTGCGCCGAACGGCAGCTCCAGCCGCGTGAACCGGC
>DATNCZ010000080.1:0-4382 GCA_035553335.1 Gemmatimonadaceae bacterium | reverse complement strand
CGACGGACGGACGAATCTCATCGAGCTATCCGCGGTTCTTGTGACGCAAATCGGGGGACGGACGGTCTTAACAACCCGCTGTCCCCCGCAGTCGTATTACCATACACCGATCCCTTGCCGCCGTTGGCCCCAGAATGTGATCCCAGGCTCTGCCGCTGGCGCACGAAATGCTGTTTCGTGTGTAGAATTAGCGCCGTGGAGTATACCGGCTGAAAACCGTAATCCGAATCCCGTTTCAGGAGTAGAATGGCCGCCACAACCGTTTCGACTTCCCTCGCCGCAGCGCAGCGCGCAGCGGCCGTATGTG
The DNA here is from genome assembly GCA_035553335.1 of Gemmatimonadaceae bacterium. Lineage (GTDB taxonomy): Bacteria > Gemmatimonadota > Gemmatimonadetes > Gemmatimonadales > Gemmatimonadaceae > Fen-1247. Next base: position 4,075 of record DATNCZ010000080.1, on the reverse strand, counting down.
TCGACGTAAAAGCAAACGACGTAGTCATCCTGAATCTCGAAGGTGTCAGCGACATGACTGATTGCTTTCTGATTGCAAGCGGCACTTCAGACACTCACGTGCGCTCGATCGCGGAGCACGTGATGGCCGAATTGCGCAAACAGGGAATGCGTGCGCATCACGTCGAGGGATTGAGTCAGGGGCGGTGGGTGCTTCTGGATTACGTCGATTTCCTGGTGCACATCTTTCACCCCACGTTGCGCGATTTCTACCAGCTCGAGCGGTTGTGGGGCGACGCACAAGTCGTCCCGGTCAAGGCTGAGCAAGTCACGGAGAGCGTAAAATGACTGTCGCGTCGCGGGTGTTCGGGGTGCTGGCCGCTGCTGCGATGCTGGTTTCCGCAGCACCGGCGAGCGCACAGCGTTATTTCGGGCAGAATCAGGTCAAATACCGCTACTTCCGCTGGCGTGTTCTGGAGACCGAGCACTTCCTGATTCACTACTATCCCGAAGAAAAGCTCCCGGTACACGATGCTGCGCGCATGGCCGAGCGGTCGTACTCCCGTCTCTCGCGCCTGCTGGGGCATCAGTTCCGCGAAAAGAAGCCCATCCTGCTCTACGCCTCGCGCCAGGATTTCGGTCAGAGCAACATCAACGGTGATCTGGGCGAGGGCGTCGGCGGCGTGACGGAGCCGATGCGTCAGAGAATCGAGCTCCCGTTTACCGGCGACTACGACAGCTTCGAGCACGTGCTGACGCACGAGATGGTGCACCAGTTTCAATTCGACGTGTTTGCGGAAGGAAAGGCTGGCGCGAACATCCAGAACCTCGAGCAGGTGAATCCGCCCGGCTGGTTCATGGAGGGGATGGCCGAGTACCTGTCGCTCGGACCGAATCATCCGCTGACGACCATGTGGATCAGGAATGCAGTCGAGAACGGCAGCATGCCCACGATCAAGCAGATGACGGACGACCCGAACGACTACTTCCCGTATCGGTACGGTGAGGCGCTCTGGCGCTACATCGGCGAGCGCTGGGGCGACGGCGCGATCGGCGAGATACTGCAGAGCGTGACGACGATGGGGATCGACCGCGGCTTCGAGCACGAGCTCGGCATCACCCTCCCCCAGTTGAGCGACCAGTGGCGTGCAGCGACGCGCGAGCAGTACCTTCCGCAGCTCGCGTCGATGCAGCGCGTCCGCGACTTCGCGACTCCGCTACTCACACCCAAGATCACGGGTGGCTCGATCTTCATCGCACCGGTCCTGTCACCGGACGGCAAGACCATCGCGTTTCTCTCCAACGGAAGCGTGAAGAAGGGTGAGATATTCATCGATCTGTACCTTGGTGATGCGACCACCGGCAAGCGAATAAAGCGATTGGTGAAGACGACTACCAATCCCCGGTTCGAAGAGCTGCGATTGCTGTATTCGCAGGGGTCCTTCTCGCCCGACAGCAAGAAGTTCGCGTTCACCGCACAGACGGAAGGACGTGACGTACTCTCGATCGCCGACGTCGCAACGGGTGACGTGGTACAGTACGACAAGCTTCCACTGGACGGAGTGCTGAGTCCGTCATACTCGCCCGACGGCAAACACATTGTGTTCAGTGGCTTCGCCGACGGAATCACGGACCTCTACATCGTCGATGTCGACGGCAAGAATCTTCGCCGTCTGACCAGCGACCGTTACGGTGACGAGATGCCGTCGTGGTCGCCTGACGGTACGCGCATCGCGTACGCCACGGATCGCGCGAGCACCGACCTCCCGACGCTCAAGCTGGGCAAGATGCAGATCGCCGTGTACGACCTGCAGAGCGGCACGAGCGAAGTGCTTCCCGGACAGACGGGACTCAGCATCAATCCAGTGTGGTCGCCGGACAGCAAATCGATCGCGTACGTGTCCGATCGCAATGGAACGCCCAACATCTACCTGCACGATCTAGCGTCGAATCAGGATCTGCGCGTGACGAACGTGCAGTCCGGAGTGAGCCAGTTCACCGAGACGAGTCCCGTGATGAGCTGGTCGCGCGCGACCGATCGGCTCGCCTTCACTTACTTCGATCGCAACGACTTCACGGTCTGGTACATCGATCATCCGCGGCAGTACGCGACTGCGATTCCTGCGCAGCCTGCAGCCACGGTCGCGGCCGCCGGTGCGCCGACGACCGCGGTTCGCGATTCGACACCGGGTCGCCCGAGCAACGCGACGTCGACCTACAGGTCCGCAAGTGGCGCGCGGCAATCGGGGGTACTGTCGGAAGCGGAGAAGTCCGACAGCACCAATGTGTCGAGCGTCGCTACGCTTCTGGCCGACCCTGTGACGGGAATGCCGGACACACTCACATTCAAGGATTACCCGTATCGTGTGAGCTTCCAGCCGGACTACATATCCGGCGGCACCGTCGGTGTGTCGACTGGCGGCGGTTACGGCACGCAGTACGGTGGCGGAACGACGCTCGTCTTCAGCGATCTGACCGGCGATCACCAGCTTGCGGTCGGCGGCGGCGTATACGGCCGGATACAGGATGCGAGTCTGCTGTTCGCCTATGCCAACATGGCGCACCGCTGGCAGTACATAACGGGCGTGTCGCAGGATGTTGCGTATCTCAATACGGCCGCGCAGGTATCACCCGACGGTTCGCAGTATCAATTCCAGTTCCTGCGTTACGTAATACGAAGTGCATCGATAACGGCCGCGTATCCGTTGAACCGGTTCCAGCGGTTCGAGCTGGGACTTGGCGCAAGCGCGATCGGGCGCGGCTTCGTTACGCAGACGTACGACTACCTCGGCAATTTCTCCCAGACCAACGGCCAGTCACTCGGCACGCTGTCCTTCCTGTCACCGAACGCGGCGTACGTTACCGACAACTCGCTGTTCGGCGTCACGGGACCCGTAAGTGGCCGGCGCATGCGCTTCGCTGTGTCGCCCGCGATCGGCAATCTCAAGTTCATGAATTACACGGCCGACTACCGGCGATACGATCCGGTCGTGTTCAATACGCTGACATTCGCGACACGCCTCTTCTTCGATGGCTCCTACGGGCGTGACGCATACCAGCTTCCGATCTACGTTGGCAGCCCGGACTTCGTGCGCGGGTACGATCAGTCGAGCTTCTACGGCGGTTATTCGTGTTCGTCGTTCCTCAACACGGGCAGCGTATATGCAAACGGCTGCTCGGCGCCGCAGCTGATCGGAACGCGCGCAGTCGTGTTCAACGAGGAACTGCGCTTCCCCATCATCCGGCGCTTCGATCTGGGAGCGCTTCCGATCGGAATACCGCCCGTCGACGGCGCACTGTTCTATGATGCGGGCCTTGCATGGAACGCGGGCCAGTCGATCCACTTCGCGCGACCGCGCAACTTCAATCCGAACGCGGACGTCGACAGGTACTTCCTGCGCAGCTATGGCGGGACAATTCGCGTGAATCTGTTCAATCTGGCGATACTTAACTGGTCCATCGCGCGGCCGTTGGACCGGCCGGGATATACGCGCTACAACTGGACGTTCTCGCTGGGCGTGGCTTATTAAAGGCAGGCGCGGATGCGTCCGCGCCCTACCTTTGCCACCGTCGTTTACGCCTGCCGCGTGACGGATCTCCTGGAAAAGCAGGAGATCCGTTGTTCATCGGCCAGCTGCCGCACCGGCAAACATCGGTGCCATGCCTAAACCACTCATCCATGGATTCCCGCTTTCGCGGGAATGACGATCCGCGGCAAGCGCCATCTCCCCCGCGTAGAACCGTCCCGAAGACGCGCTTCATCGGTTAAATTCCCGCGGTGCACAGACGGCTCTCCATCTCCTTGTTGCTTCTCTCCGCGATTGCCTGCGGCCGAGAGCGCAAAGCGAATACGGACACCGTAGGAAATGCGGCTCGCGCTGAGGCCGCCCGCGGTCCCGATCCAATTCTGATACGGCTGCCCCGAAAGGGCGGCACCGTCCGCGCCTACCTCTATCCGCGGCTCGATTCGGTCATCTGGACGGGCCGTACGACCTCCGTAGACCGTGTCCTGGGCTTCGACCCCGAAGGCGGCGCGCTCGCGATCGTGGACGCCAAGGGCCAGCCAGGGCGCGTGGACCTGCGGATGAGTGCATCCA
>DATNCZ010000079.1:0-6487 GCA_035553335.1 Gemmatimonadaceae bacterium | reverse complement strand
ATCGTATCGCAGCACGAACCACGCGGAGTCGCCGGCGCGCATCCGCAATTGCGCTGTCGCGCCCATCTCATCCAGACGCCACCACAGGTCGGGTGGCGCCGAGAGTGCTGCGGCTTCGTTGTCGTCGTCGGTAGCGAGCAGGCCGTTCTTTCGCGCAATGATGTGCGCTGGCTTGACCGCGTAGTCGAATCGCGGAGAAAAGCAGATCGATATGTCCATCTGCCCGCGCGTGCACTTCACCTGTCGGTGGATCTCGGCGAAACCAGGACGCCGTCCGTCCGGGCCCACGGGCATGAAGTCGCACAGCTCGAGCGTGCCCGTACTGTCATGAAAGGCTGTAACGAGCACGTTGGTCGCAGGGAGATATCTCTGCTCGCTCGTGTGCGTTCCAGCGGGCACGATCTGAAAACGACCGCCGCGCGACTCGTCCAGAATCGCCGCGAACGTGGAAGGAGACGGGAACTCCGGCAGGCAGCACCAGTCGATCGATCCGTTGAGGCCGACGAGCGCAGCAGTCCGCATGTCGCCGATCACTGCGTACGCCGAGATCGGCGGGTACGCGGAAGTCGGAGCCGAAGACCACGCCGCCGGCGCCTGATTACTCGCCGACGTCGCGCCTGCCATCGCACCGCCAGTCGCGCTCTGCGAGGGTTGCAGCGCTGGTACCGATGTCGCTGTCATGATCTCGAGACGGCGAGCAAATCCAGCAGGTCGTGGATTTCGCGGGGAGTGTCCACGGAGAATTTCGCGTCTGTCGTTGCGTCCGGTGCGCCCACTCGAACGGTTGTCGCATGCGGAAACGCCCGCAATGCACGAAAGCCATCTTCATCCGTCACGTCGTCGCCGGCAAACAGAATCGATGCATCGGGCGACTCGCCGCCCAGCTCGTGAACTATTTCCAGCACAGCATCGCCCTTGGTCAGACTCTCGCTGGCCAGGACGTTGATCACGCACTTGCCGGGCGCGAGCGTAACGCCGCGCGCCCGCGCGATCTCCGCAACGCGCGCGTCGAGTGCCGGAAGCAGCGCCATGTCCATTTCGCGGAAGTGCAGTGTCAAGCTGAACCCCTTGTCCTCGATACTGGTTCCCGGAAACCGAGCGACTACCGCGTCCAGGTCACGCCGGGCGTCGCGCAGCGCGAGCCCTGTATCTTCCCACCCCTTCGGCCCTGTAATGTTTCCCGACTCCGACAGGTGCTCCATTCCGTGATTCCCGTAAATCGTCACGCCGCCAATCGACAGCATCCGGCGCGCATCTGCGACGGAGCGACCTGTGACAAACGCAACATGCACGCCGCGGTCCCGCCTGGCGATCAACGCGCGTAGCGACTGCCGCGCCGTTCCCGGGATGCTTGCCGCGTCGGCGCGCTCGACGATGTCGCATAGCGTCCCGTCGATGTCCAGCATGATGATGAGCGGAGTTCCCCTCAGCTTCCGCGCAATTTCATCCGGCTCGGCCGGCGTCACGGGATCACAGAGCTGCCGCTCCACCTTCCGCGGCGTGGTCGGTCGCCTCGGCAGCCGCGAGTATGCCTTCCAGCCAGTCCTCTATGGTGGCGTTGGCGATGCGATCCCTGAGCGCTGCCATGCGCTCCATGCGCTCGTGCCGCGGCATGTCGAGAGCGACGGCAAGCGTATCGGCAAATGCGTCGATGAAAAACGGATTCACCAGCAGCGCCGCATTCAGCTCATCCGACGCACCGGCGAAGCGGCTCAGAACCAGCACACCGTTTCCGTCGGTTCTGCACGCGATGAATTCCTTGGCGACGAGGTTCATCCCGTCCTGAAGCGATGACACGACGCACACGTCGGCAGCACGGTACACGGCGGCCAGCAGATCCGCGTCGACGTTCTCGTGCACGAGCACGATCGGCGTCCAGTCGAGCGTGCGGAATTCATCGTTCAGCCGCTCAATCGCTTCGAGCACGTCGCGCTCCAGCCTGGCGTAGGCTGGAATATCGGTACGCGACGGCGTCGCGACGATGAGCATCGTGAACGTCCCGCGGCGTTCCGGAGTGTCAGTCCACATGTGCTCCAGCGCCCGCAGTCGTCTTTCGATTCCCTTGGTGTAATCCATTCGATCGACGCTGACGACCAGTTGCCTTTCGCGCGGTGCGTATCGCTCGCGAAGTGTCCTACACACATCCGTCGTGTGCGGCAACGCAGCCAGCCGTTGCCATTCCGCGACATCGATGCTGATCGGAAACGCACCGACTCGCGTCTGCCGCCCATCCAGATGGATGACGCTCTGATCCAGACTCACCTGAGCTTCCGGCAATGTACGCGCGACACAGTCCATGAAATTCCAGGCGAAGCCGTCCGTCTGAAATTCGATCAGATCGTTTCCCAGCAGCCCGCGCAGCAGCGAGTCCTGCACTCCAACAGGCAGAATGCCAAAGACATCGGGGGGAGGAAATGGAATGTGCCAGAATTGGTGGATCAGTGCGTCCGGGACCAGCGGTCGTATCAGCGACGGGGCGAGGGCGAAGTGATAGTCATGCACCCAGACCATCGGAGCGCCGCCCACACGCTCGGCCTCCTGCACCACGGCCGCGGCGAACATTCGGTTCGCGTGCTCGTAACTCTCCCAGTCGCTTCGCCGGATATCGACCTTGCTCACGAACAGATGGCACAACGGCCACAACGCACTGTTGGCGAAGCCGAGGTAGAAACCCTCGACGTCGTTCTCCGACAGCCACACGCGGCGTAGCGTGTATGACGGATCGCCAGGTGGAACCGCCACGCGTCCGACGTCGTCCGCGACGGTACGATCGGCATTTCCGGACGCCCACGCGACCCAGGTGCCGTGCGTACGACGGAGAATCGGATCCAGCGCCGAGACGAGGCCGCCTGCGGGGAATCGCACTTCGATTCCATTGGGTTTGTGTACATGCTCGTACGGCTCGCGGTTGGAGAGCACGATGAGCGGCCGGTCCAGCATTGCGGGAAATTTGGATTGCATCTAGATCCCTGCCTGAGCACGCACCATGCCCGCGCGGCTCTTATACACGTCGAGCGGCGAGCCCTACTCCGACGTCTGCTCTCGCCGCGACACTTCTGTGACACCCTTCACGCGCCTGATTGCGCGCAGCGTCTTGCGGAGATGTGGAAGATTCTCGACCTGCACCTCTATCATGCCGAACACGCGCGCATCCTCGCTGCGCAGCTCGAAGCTTCTGATGTCGGTCTTGGTCTCGCTGACCGCGGTCGCAATGTCCGCGTACAGCCCGCGACGGTCGCTCGCCTCGACCGCCAACCGCACGAGGAATCGCTCGCCCTGCACCTCCTGCCAGTCTATTTCGAGCCTGCGCTCCGGCTCGTCGTCCAGCAGCATGAGGTTGGGGCAGTCGGCGCGGTGAATGCTCACACCCCGTCCGCGCGTTACATACCCCGAGACCGGATCACCGGGCACAGGCTGACAACATTGCGCGTAGCGCACGAGCAACCCATCGGCGCCCTGAATCCGCACGCCGCGACCGGTGCCGCGCACGCGATCGACCAGCCGCTCCAGCCGATTCGGCCGCGGCGGCTCGAGTTCGGTGTCGATTTCCGGATGCAGACTGCGAATGACGTCGCGACCGCTCAGCTCGCCCTGACCGACCGCGCTCACCAGGTGCCCGCGATCGTTGAGCTTGAGCGTCTTCGCCGCCGTGTCGAGGTCCTCATCGGTCGGACGCAGCACCCGGCGACGTTTCGCTTCCTTGTCGATCATCTCACGGCCCAGCTTGATCGACGCCTTCTGCTCCTCCATGCGGAGGCGCTGCTTGATGCGATGCCGCGCGCGCCCGGTCCGCACGTGCGCGAGCCAGTCACGATTCGGACGCGCCGACGGTGACGCGATTATCTCGACCGTGTCGGAGTTCTTGAGCTCGCGCGAGAGCGGAGCCATGCGCCCGTTCACGCGCGCACCGTTGCAGTGCAGGCCAACTTCCGTGTGCACGGCGAACGCGAAGTCGATCGGCGTCGCGCCCTTGGGAAGCTGGATCACGTCACCCGTCGGCGTGAATACGAATATCTCGTCCTGGTACAGATCCAGCTTCAGGAACTCGAGAAACTCGTCCGGCGTCTTGGCATCGAGCTGCAGCTCGAGCACCTGCCGGAACCACTGGAGATGCCGATCGAGCTCGTCGGAGTTGCGCGCGTTTTCCTTGAAGCGCCAGTGCGCGGCGATTCCGTATTCCGCGGTGCGGTGCATCTCGCGCGTACGTATCTGGATCTCGAACAATTGCCGGCCGGGTCCGAACACAGTCGTGTGCAGCGACTGGTATCCGTTCGACTTCGGCTGCGCGATGTAGTCCTTGATACGTTCCTGGACCGGAGTCCACCCGTCGTGGATGACGCCGAGTGCATGGTAACAATCAGGAACGCTGTTCACGAGCACGCGAATCGCGAGAAGATCGTAGATCTCCTCGTACGGCTTGTCGCGATTCACCATCTTCTTGTAGATGGACCAGAGATGCTTCGGCCGTCCGGTGATCTCCACGTCGGTGATTCCGGCTCGCGTCATTTCCGCGGTGAGCGGCTTGCGCATCCGCTCGACGAGATCGTCGCGCTCGGCACGCTTCTGCGCAACGAGACGCGCGAGGTGGCGATACGCATCCGTCTCGAGATGCTTGAACGCGAGATCCTCGAGCTCCCAGCGGACCTGCGCCATTCCGAAACGGTGCGCCAGTGGCGCGTACAGGTCGCGCGTCTCCTGAGCGATGCGCCGGCGCTTCTCTTCGGGAAGCGACTCGAGCGTGCGCATGTTGTGCAGGCGATCGGCGAGCTTGATGATGATGACGCGCGCATCCTTGGCGATCGAGAGGAGCAGCTTGCGATAGTTCTCGACCTGCGCGTCGCGCGGCGCATGCGCCGGCAGGTGCTCGATCTTTGTGAGCCCGTCCACGATCCCCGCGACTTCCTTGCCGAACTCCAGTTCGATGTCGGCGAGGGTGAAGCGGGTGTCCTCGATCACATCGTGGACGAGACCCGCGATGACCGTCGTGGTATCGAGGTTGAGCCCCGCCAGGATCTTGGCGACCGCGACACAGTGGAGTACGTAATCCTCTCCCGATTGCCGCTTCTGGCCGCGGTGCGCATCCTCGCTGAACCGGTAGGCGCGCAGAAGCTGCTCCACGTCGATCCGCTCGGGAAGCGGATCGACGACGAAGTCCCAGCCGGGAATGAGCCCGCTCCCGGCCACAACCTCTGGCCTAGCGACACTGACCGCCATCTTTCAATATGACGCCATGACCGTGCCAGGCAAACTGGCTGGCAGCATATTTAGATCACAAAAATGCTTGGATGGGCGAGCCCGTGGCCGCCTCACACGAGGATGCCGCTCTCCGCGAAGCTGGTGAACCGACCTCTGCCGATGATGATGTGGTCGAGGACGTCGATGCCGAGCAGCTTGCCGGCCGATACCAGCTGCGAGGTGACCACCCTGTCCTCTGGCGACGGAGTCGGGTCGCCGGATGGGTGATTGTGGATGAGGATCACCGCATATGCGTTTTCCGCGATCGCCTGGCGAAATACTTCACGCGCGTGAACGAGCGACGAGTTCAGTATTCCACGTGTGACGAGAATGTCGTTCTCGAGCCGGTGTTGTGCATCGAGCGTAGCTATATGGAACTCCTCTACGGGAAGATCCTGCATCCGCGCCGAGTATGCGTCGTACACGTCGCGCGCTTCGCGCATCGGCCTTCCCTGCTCCCGCTGCTCGGCCATCATTCTGCGGCCGAGTTCGAGAGCAGCGTGCACCGTGATCGCACGCGCTGGTCCAACGCCCGCCACGGAAGTGAGTGAAGCGACGGGGCGCGATGACAGTCGTCGCAGAGAGCCTTGCGACGCTGCGAGAACGTCGCGTGCGAGATCTATCGCGGATCGCCCCTCGCCACCTGAACCAAAGAGGATGGCGACCAGCTCGACCGCGCTCAGCGCCTGAGCACCATGTTGCTTGAGCCGCTCGCGCGGACGTTCGGTTACGGGAATTTCGCGAATTGAAATGGCGGACATGTGAGCTCCGAAATGGGGTCCCACATGAATACGTGCAACGACAGCCGCCGCGATCGGGCAATCGCGAGCGGCCGGTGTCGATTTGACGCGGCGCGTCGACGGCGGCCGGCCGGTACGTGCCGAATCGGTGGTCGTTCCGGACGACGTTAACCGTGCGCCGGATTGGTGGGCATTCCGGACGATACCAACCACGCGCCGAATTGGTGGTCATGCGTAGGGCGCGGATCCTTCCGCGCCTGGCCCTTTTACGTGCGATCGGAATTCGATGCCGATCGGGTTTTTAAAATGTCGTCATCGGGTGGATCCTAACGTCGGGCGGGATGACGCCATTCAACGACGTTCGACGACGTTCGACGACGTTCAACGACGTTCGACGACGTTCAACGTTGATCCTGTTTCGATCGCACGTAAAAGGGCCAGGCGCGGAAGAATCCGCGCCCTACGCATGACCACCCATTCGGCGCGTGGTTGGTATCGTCGGAAATGACCAC
>DATNCZ010000078.1:0-14853 GCA_035553335.1 Gemmatimonadaceae bacterium | reverse complement strand
GCGATCTACCGCAGGACGAGCGTCCAGACGATTTTAACGTTATCCTATCCACATGGCTGAATCGCCGGTTGCCCTCCTCCGCGCCCACGCACGACACGCTCCCTGGAATGCCAGAGGGCTCGCCGCTCACGCCGCCAGTCTTGTAGACTCGGCAGGCATTCGTCCGACCAATGCGTCGGCGCGCGCAGCGCCGTCCGCGCGATCGGTTCGTTTCTACGTTTCCGCAGGATTGATCGATCGCCCGCAGGGCACCGGCACTGCAGCAACGTATCATTACCGGCATCTGCTGCAGCTGCTGACCGTCAAGATCAGACAGCGCGAAGGTCAGTCGCTCGATGCGATCAAGAAGGAAGTTCTGACACTGACCGGCGACGTGCTCGAGAAGCGCGTGGCGGGATCGCTCGAACCGGCACTACTCGTTCGCGCCGATGAAGTGGTGATGCAGGGCGACGAGCCGGCGACATGGCGCCGAGTGCTGGTCGCAGATGGCATCGAGCTGCACGTGCGGGAAGATTCCGGCGCCGCGGATGACGATGTCGTGGTGGCGATGAGAGAAGCGGTGCGCGCTGCTATCGGAAGGAACGGGCGAGGGTAGATCGCGCACCGTCATTCCCGCGAAAGCGGGAATCCATCTGCTGCCGACCCATTTCGTGCTGTCATCGCATCCAAAGATCGATAACATGGATTCCCGCTTTCGCGGGAATGACGACGCGAGATGCTACGGCGCTTCGACAAGCTCCACTTTCTCCTCGCGATTCCACACCGTAACAATGAAGCCGATCAGGATTATCGCGCCGCCTGCCAGCGTGGTCCATCTCGGAATCTCGTGAATCCCCGGCAATAGCGCTGCGAGTATCGTTGCACCAACGGGCTCGCCGAGCATCGTGAGGTTGACGATGTAGGCAGGCAGATGCTCCAGGGCCCAGTTCATTCCGGTGTGGCCGAGCAGCATTGGACCGAGCGCGAGCGCGACGAATATCATGAGATCGCGCGGTGGTTGAGGCGCGACGTGTATTCCCGAAACGGCAGCTATGCACAGCAGCGTGACGAGGGCGGCGCCGTACACCAGTGCAACGTACGACCATGCGCCCAACCGCGAGCGCAATCTGCGTCCGACGACCATGTACAGCGCGGCTGCAAGCGCGGCGCCGACGGAGAGCGCGTTGCCCAGCAGCGGGTTCGGTGTTGCAACCGTCGCGGCACCAGTCATGAAATCCGGTACGGTTATCGAGATGGCACCGAACGTGGCGATGGTCAGGCCGACGATCTGCCGCCGGCTCGGCGCTTCGTGCGCGATGAAGATCGACAGGATCGCGACGAAGCCCGGCTGCAGGCTCGTCACCAGCGTAGTGGACGCTGCAATTGTCGTGAGATGAAGCGAGGCATTCCAGGACCAGAAATGCAGCGCCAGCACCGCGCCCGCGCCGACGGCGAGGAACCATTCGAAGCGCTCGAGCCGCGCGAACTGTCGCCACTCGCCGGTCGCCGCGAGCAGCGCGCCGATCACGACGAGCGAGAACGCGATGCGTCCGATTGCAATCGCCAGCGGATCGGCGGATGACAACCGAGTGAGCGGACCGGCGAAGGAGATCCCCAGCAGCGACGCGCCGAGTACCCAACCGGGCGCTATCCGCGGAGCGGCCCGCGCGGCGATCGTATCATCAGTGGGGCGATCCATGCGCCAAGATAACAGCACACGGGTCGTTCGCGCTCGCCGGCACGTCAAAGAGATAGCGATCGAACCACGCCATGTCCTCGTCCACTTTTCGACGCTGATGGACGTACTTGCCCGGGCTGTGGCCTTCGCCCGGGAAAATGATGTAGCGTACTGGAACCATGCCAAGCTGCTGCAGCGTTCGGAAGTAGGTCCATCCCTGGCCGGGCGGGACCTGCGTGTCTTCAGTTCCCTGATAGATGATGGTCGGCGTGCGGACGTCCCGGAATCGGAACACCGGTGACTTCTTCACGTACAGCTCGGGATCATCCCACGGACTCGAGCCGAAATAGTAGTTGTCGTAGGACGCACCGAAATGAACGTTGCCCCAGTCGCTGAACCACTCGACGTCGCCCGATGCCGCCGATGCTGCCTTGAAACGTTGATCCACCGTGGTGAGCTGCGCGGTCAGGATGGCGCCATAACTGTGGCCCATGGTGCCGAGCTTTGCGGTATCCGCGAGTCCTCTTGCGACTACGTACGCTACACCGCGCTCGAGGTCCGGCGTCTCCAGATCGTAGATGTTTCCGCAGCAGATCGACTCGATCCAGTGGAGACCGTAGCGACTGCTTCCATGGTAATTCACCTGCAGCGTGAATGCACCCTTCTGATTGAACAGCAGGCGAGGATACGACCATGTCTGTTTCCATTCATCGAGATCGGCGAGCGCGGGCCCGCCGTGTATCGTGAGAATCAGCGGATAACGCCTACCGGCTGTGTACACGAGAGGATACGTGAGTATTCCCTCGACCTGTTCGTCGCGGGCGCCATTCCAGTGAACGATTTCGACCCTTGGCTGCGGCTTGTCGCGAAAGGACGGATTGAGGTCGGTAAGCTGAGTATCCGCGGTGATGTGTGCGGCATCGAGCATCGCACCGTACAATTGTGGTGGTACGTTGGCTCGCGTGTATCGGTACACGAGTGTGTGCGCGTCTGGCGAGATGTCGATGTCGAATGCGTTTGCCACATGCGATCCCGTGATCAGGGCCCGCGTCCACGTCGCGCTGGTGCCCGTGCCATGTCGGACGTACCGCGCCGGCTGCACGAGTACACCGTTCCCCAGAATCGCCAACACGCCGTCAGGAGTTGCGCGAAGGCCACCGACTACTCCTCGCGGCCATGAGTGATCCACCGGAACCACCTTGCCGCTGGCGACGTCGTAGTAGTCGAGCGTCTCGATGGTGGCCGTGCGGTAGCGCGGGCTCGTCGTTGTGTCGTTCGTGAAGTAGAAGCCGGCGCCATCCGGTGCCCACGTTACGTTGTACGGGATCGTCCGCTTGCCATCGAAGATCATGCGACTGTCGCCCGTCCGCAGATTCGTCAATCTGGTTATCGCCGGAATCTTCTGATCGTAGCCCGCCGAGAGCGATCGCTCGTGAACGGTTATGACAGTCGAACCGTCAGGCGAGACGGTGAAATCATCGATCCAGTCGTTGTTATCGGTAAGCTGGTGTATCTGCCGCGTCGAGACAGAGAGCGAGAAAAGGCGCACGGGTGATTCGTGAACCGAATCGTCCACTACACGCGAATCATCCTTTCGGTCTCGCATGAGGCGCTGGTACGCGGACGGCGCTTCCGCAGCCATGAATACCACGGTATCACGCGTAGTCCATGTGTAGTCGTCGACGCTGTTCTCAAGCTTTGTTACAGGCCACGGCTCGCCGCCGCGCACATCGATGATCCACAGTTGAGTCGACGCGGTGTGCGAATCGGTACTGAATCCGTTCGGCAGCGGACGCGAGCTCAGGAACGATATGCGCGTTCCGTCTGGCGACCAGTGCAGCGACGACACAGAATAGTCGCCACGGGTAAGCTGAAGCACGGCGCCACCGTGCGACGGCGCCACATACACATTCGCAGCGACGCGGCCCGACACGGTGCTCATGGCGGTCTGGATCCATGCCACGCTCCGCCCATCGGGGGAGACGCGAAAGTCGCGTGCGTCCTGCGACAGGAGCAGATCGTCAGCGGTCCAGGCACGCGGGTTGGCGTTCGCACACTTTGAGTGCGTCGAATCCGCCTTCTGCGCCGCCATCGACCGCGGCTGCGAGATGACCAGAGTCGCTGCAGCAACGCACCATCTGAGCGTCGATTGTCTCACCACTCGTTCCTCGTCGATTGCATACCGACCATAATGATACCCACCACTCCTGAATTGCAAACGCGGGGCACGCCGTTATGGACGTGCCCCGCGTTGATGCCACCACCGGCCTAGTAGCCAGGATTCTGCGTTATGCCCGGTGCCGTATCGATCTCGCGTTGCGGGATCGGGAACAGTGTCATGTTATCGGGAATACCGAGAGTCGAGGCCGCAATTCCTCTGCGCACCAGGTCCGGCCACCTGTCGCCCTCGAACGCCAGCTCGAGACGACGCTCCTTGTAGATGGAGTTGAGAACGTCGCTCTGCGTGCGTCCGGTGCGCGGATCAGGCGCAAGTCCGGCACGTACGCGCGTCTGATTGTACTCGTCCACGGCTTCCGGAAGCTTGTTCATCTGCGCCAGCGCCTCGGCGCGAATGAGTATCACTTCGCCCAGACGGATCACGTGAACGTGCTCCGCCCCGATCGACGTGCGATATCTGGCAGCGTACACGCGCTTGCCATCGCGACCAATCGAGTACTGGCCTCTCGCGTCGGCGGGTGCGTAGGTTGCGATCTTGCCGCCAGACGCGGGATCGAAGGCGGATATGATGCTCGCGCTCGGCGCCACTTCATACCGGCCTCCAAGGTTCTTCGTCAGGTAGTAGTAGCCGACCTCGTTGTACTGCGCAGGCGTGAAGAGGACGCGGAAGATGTCTTCCGACGTGGCGTTTCCGGTCGCGTTGAAGAGATCGCCGAAATTCGATGCGAGCGTGTAGCCCATTCCCTCGACCTTCGCCGCGGCGGCTTCTGCGCCTGTCCAATCACCCATGTACAGCCTTACGCGAGCATCGATTGCATACGCAGCGCCCAGCGACGCCTGGGTTGTCTGATCGGTATTGCTGATCAGCGTCTCCGCCTGTCCCAGATCGCTCAGGATCTGCTTGTATACGTCCGCTGGCGTCGCACGCGTGATCTCCGCAGCCTGCGTGACAGACTCTACCGGTTCGAGGCGGAGCGGCACGCCGCCCCACAGACGAACCAGATTATGGTAGTCAAGGGCGCGCAGGAAGTACGCCTCACCCAGGATCTCGTTCTTGTCACCGCTGCTCATGCCGGTGATGTTCGGGACCTTCGCGATGATCTGGTTCGTGCGGTTTACATCATCGTATATCGCATTCCACATCGTGGTGACTTCGGCGTTGTCCGCCGTCATCGCGTTCGCATCGCCGTCAGCGTATGCCGTCAAGGTCCCGGTCGCGTCGCCGTTGTCCGACACGACCTCCGGGAAGTCGATGTACGACTCGCCATAGTAGGACAGGCTCTGCAGACCGGCGTACGCTCCGTTCAGCGCCGAGCGTGCTCCTGCCGCGTCAGCGATCGCCGTCGCCTCCGGAACCGTACTCGTCGGCGTCACATCCAGTATCGAGCTACAGCCTGCCACCGCGAGCGGAAGTAGCAGGAACAGCAATCTGGGTCGCATGAGTGAATTGGCTCGTGATTGATTTCGCATGTCAGGCCTCATGTTTACCACTCGCTCGAGATGCCGACCGAGTAGGTGCGGGCAAGTGGATAGGCATAAAAGTCGGTTCCAAGCCCGATGCTCGAGGTGGATCCGTTGCTGTTGACGTCGGGATTGTAGCCCCTGTAGCCGGTGAACGTGGCCAGATTGTGGCCGGACACGTACAGCCGCGTGTTGTGAAGACCGCCAAGCCACGATACGGATCCCGGAAGCCGGTAGCCGATCGTGATTTCCTGGAGTCGCGTGTACGAACCGGACTCGAGCATGCGCGTGGAAACCGTGCGCGCTCCCGAGACGCCGTCGAAGCTTGCGCGCGGCTCACTCGTGATGTCGCCGGGCTTCTGCCATGCGTTCAGCACGTAGTCCAGCTTGTTGTCATACGCATAGCCGCCGTCGTCGGCGAACAAGCGCATGGCGTTGAAGATCTTGTTACCACCGCTGAACTGGAGGAACCCGCGGACGTCGAAATTCTTCCACGTAAACGAATTGGTGAAGCCGCCCCAGTAAGTCGGCGAAGCGTTACCCGCTATGATGCGATCGTCCGCGGTAACCGATCCATCGCCGTTGGTGTCCTGGTAGACGGCGTCGCCGGTTTGTGGATCAACGCCGGTGAACTTCTGAAGATAGAACGCACCCAGCGGCGCGCCGACCATCACCGCATTGACGCTGCGCACACCACCAAACAGTGGCTGATTGCCGTACAGCGCGGTGACCTCGTTCTTGTTGGTCGAGAATGAGAAGTCGGTGGTCCATGAGAAATCGCCCGGATTCCGTGCCACGAAGTTCTGCGTCGTGAGCTGCAGCTCGGTGCCGGTGTTCTTCACGTCGCCGACGTTGTCGAAGAACTGCGTGAAGCCGCTGGTTCCCGTGATGGGTCGGTTGACCAGCAGATTCGTCGTCTTCTTGTTGTAGTAGTCCCCGATGAGCGCGATGCGACCACTGAACATGTTCCAGTCGAAGCCGAAGTCGGTCTCCTTGGTCTGCTCCCACTTGAGATTCGGGTTTGCAAAGTTGTTCGGCGAGATACCCGGGGCGGTTCCATAATTCGCCGCACCGAACGTCGCCAGATACGCGTAGTCGCTGATGCCCTGGTTTCCAGTCACGCCGTAACTGCCGCGCAGCTTGATGGAACCCAGACGCGTCAGCGCGTGGAGGAATGGCTCGTCAGTGATGACCCATCCGGCAGAGACTGCCGGGAAGGTGCCGTAACGATTGTTCTGACCGAAGCGGGACGACCCGTCCTTGCGAAGACTCGCCGTCAACAGATAACGGTCGAGGAACGAGAAGTTGGCGCGGGAGAAATACGACACGAGATTGTGCTGGCTGCGGCTTGCGTCGTATGCCGTCGCGCTCGCGGCGCTTCCAGCGTCGTGCAGCTCGGGGCTGCTGAACTGCTCGCCACGAATGAAGTTGAGCTCGTCCTTGTTGCGCTCCGTGCTCGCGCCGGCTGTCAGCGTGTACGTGCTGTTGCCGCCGATCTTTCCGTTGTACGTGAGGAACCCTTCGCCGAGGAACCGGTTGCCGGTGCTGTAACCCGATTTGCCCACACCATTCACGCTGGCCGCATACGTGCCGGGAACGAGTGGCGACTCCCAATCGCGCTCGTGCAGGTTGAGCAGATCGGCGCCTGCTCTTCCGGTGAACACGAGCGAGTTCGACAGCGAGTACTTCGCTTCCACATTTGCCAGCGTGCGCTGCGTGGTGGTCGGCGAGCTGTTGTACGTCGCGAGCGCGACGCTGTTCGGATATTCCAGGCCGTTATCCGGATTGGTGAATGTTCCATCGGCGTTGCGCACGGGAAACTGCGGCTGGTTGCCGATCGCGTTCGTGACGATGCCCTCGAGCGATCCATCGCCCTGAATGCGATAGTTCTGCTCGCGCGTGAGCCCGATCGACGTGCTGACCGAGAGGCGGTCGGTCGCGTTGAAGTCCAGATTCGCGCGGCCGTTTGCGCGCTGGTACGACGATCCGATGACGATTCCTTCCTGGTTGAAGTACGTACCCGATACGTAGTACTTCATCCTGTCGCTTCCGCCCGACAACGCCAGGTTCAGGTTCTCGATCGGAGTCTGGCGGAACACCGCGTCCTGCCAGTCGGTGTTGAGAGTATCATCGACGCCGGAGACGAGGCCGTAATCCGCGGGATCGTAGCCGTCGTTCACGGCGCCCTGAGCCATGTACTTGATGTACTGCTTGGCGTTGAGCATCGGGAGTTTCTTCGACACCTGCTGCATGCCGGTGTAGGCATCGAAGCTGATGCGAGCCTTGCCCGCCTGCCCGCGCTTCGTCGTGATCAGAACGACGCCGTTGGATGCACGCGAACCGTAGATCGCGGCCGACGCTGCGTCCTTCAACACGGTGATTGACTCGATCTCGTCCGGATTGAGTGCGGTAACTCCGGTGAGATCCTGTCCATCGAAGCCAAGCTGGGCGAAATCCTCGGTCTGGATCGGGACGCCGTCAACCACGTACAGTGGCTGATTGCTCGCCGACACGGATGACGATCCGCGAATGCGCACCGAGATACCGTTTCCGGGATTACCTGCATTCTGCGTGACCTGCACGCCGGGCGTCTTGCCCTGCAGCGCGGCGTCGATACCGGCGTTCGGGGTTCCGACGATGTCGGCACCGCTCACCGTGCTCAACGCTCCGCTCACGTCCCGTCTGCTGCTCGATCCGTAACCGATGACGACTACCTGCGACAGTGACGTCGCTATCGGACGCAGCGTGAAGTCGCCGTTCGCGGTGACTCCTGCACCGACGGTAATCTCACGCGTCACCGGAGTGAAGCCGATGCGTTGCGCTCGCACGGTCACCGTCGATGCGTTCACGCCTCTGATGACGTACACACCCAGATCGTTGGTGATCGCGCCGAGCGTCGTCCCAACGACCTGTACCTGCGCACCCGTTATCGGTTGCTGGCTAGAAGAGTCACTCACGGTACCTCGAATGACCCCCGTTCCCTGCGCCTGCGCATGCTGCGGCGATGCTGCCGCGGAAAGCGCGACTCCGACAGCGGTGGCGATACAGTATCTCCACACGTAACTGACAGATTTCACGAGCATTCCTCCGGTAAAAGAATCAGACCTGCACTGTGACGATGCTGAACGCGACACCGTCTGGCGCGCATTACGGCGCACGGCGTCGCCGCGTTGAGACTGGAACACGGAGATCATCCTCCATTCGGTGGAAGCGTCGCCTTTCCAGTGCGCGGATCGAAGGTGCTTCCAGCTGGCAATACGGACACGCGCATGCCGACGGCGCCGAGCCTCGGCGCACCGGGCGGAGTGACGGTCGCGTTACGCGCGTCGAACACGATCGCGGCGCTGGCGCCGAGCACCTGCCAGTGCCCGTCGGGATAGACACGCAGGGCCGTGCCCTCGTCGATGCCGACTCCGATGAACGATGGCCGCGCGAGTATCACGCTGATCAACCGGTTCTCGCGCATGCGCTTGATGAAGTGCTGGTCGACGATCGCGTCATGAAGAAAGCCGAGCCCTGGAATGACCTCGATGATGTCTCGTGCAATACGCTTCGATGAATTGCCCGAATCCACCGCGGTCTTCATTCCGGGGAAGAACTGGTTGCCGGTGAGCATCGAGTCGCTCATCACAGCCGCTCCGGCCGACGTCCCGCCGATCACTGCACCCGCGCGATAACGTTCGTGAATCGCGCGCAACGCCTTCGAGCCCTGCAGCGCCCTGGTGATGCGCACCTGATCGCCGCCTGGGAACCAGATTCCCGTGGCAGTGCCGATCAATTTCACGATCGAGTCAGCGTCTGCCTGCTCGCGCGTCACGTTGAGCACGAATGAGGTTGCGCCCAGGCTGTCCAGCTCGGCCTTCTTTTCGGGACCGGTGGTCGTGTCCTCGCTCGCCATCGGGAAGATCGCGATGCGCGCGTGGCCAGGTCCGCCGGCGAGCGCGATGAATTGTGTAACGAGCTCGTGTGGTTGAGTGCCGCCACCGACTATGAAGAGCGTGCCGCGTACGGCATCGCTGTGTGCGGCACCACCGCGTGCGGGCGCCGCGGCCCTGGCGCTCTGACCCGCGACGCTCGCCGCGGACAGCAACAAGGCTGACCCGCAAAGAATCGCTGCACGCGCAATGCGAGCCGGCGCGCTCACTGACCCTGCTTCTGCCACGTCTATCTCCTTCATGTCTTACGAGAAGTTGAGGTTGCGCGCGACTTGCCGGACGTCGTCCGTCCGGTGTCCGCCTTGCGCTCTGCCGGCGGAGTTCCGAGCATCGCCTGCGTAGCGCCGAGCCTGCGTGAAATGCGATTGGCGGCGTCGCAGACCGGACCCACCAGATCGCGCAGCACAGCCGGCCGAAGTCGCGCGCTTGGTCCATTGATGCTGAGCGCCGCCACGACATTTCCGAAATGATTTCGCACCGGAGCGGCGAGCGCGGTGAAGCCGACTTCGAGCTCTTCCGACGCGATTGCGTAGCCCTGAACGCGCACCCGCTCGAGCTCGAGTTCGAGCTCTCGCCTGGAGGTGATTGTTTTTGGTGTGCGCTTCTTCAGATCTCCCCACGGTGGCGCGGGTTGAGTCAGCGCCAGCAGCACCTTGCCGGTCGAAGTGACGTGTGCCGGCGAGCGGCGGCCGAGATCGGGTGCGCTTCCAAGCAGGAACCGCCCCTGCACCTCGCCGATGATCAACGCTTCGGTTCCTATCAGCACCTCGAGCGTGGCCGTCTCACCAGTGAGATCGACGAGAGCGACGAGCTCATCGTGCGCTGCGATGCTGAGATCGGTGGAACCGAGGGCGGAGGCGCCGAGTGTTATGAGCTCTGGTCCGAGCCGGTAGTCGCCCAGCGCGTCACGCACCACGATGCCCTCTGCTTCGAGAGCGCCGAGCAGACGGAACACCACGGCCTTGCTGAGCTCGAGCAATCCCGCCAATTCCGTGATGCCAAATCCGCGGCCCGGCCGCGCCATCGCCTTTAGAATGGCGATAGCTCGAACCACGGCCTGAGTGCCGGGCGGGATCTGGGTTTTGGAACGCTGTTCCATGAAACGCGATTACAATGTAGCCGGGACGTAGGATCGTCAAGCATTCATCAATTCTTTTTTGGAGGCTGCCGTTCCTCGAACCGCTGCTTGCCACCGGGATCGCTTGCCGGTACTCTCCGCCGATCGTGGATATTCTTCCCAGTTTCAACACTCCGGCGTGGGGTGACGACATTTCGCCGGCCTCATTTCCAAAATTCGAAGGCGACGCAGAAACAGATGTGTGCGTGGTCGGATTGGGCGGATCCGGCCTTTCGTGCATCCACGAGCTGTTGCGATTGGGCAAACGCGTCATCGGCGTCGATGCCGGGACAGTCGGAGGCGGCGCAGCCGGCCGAAATGGAGGATTCCTGCTCGCTGGCACGGCTGAGTTCTATCACGATACGGTCGCGGCAATCGGGCGAGAGCGCGCACGGCGGATATACCAGCTTACCCTCGCGGAGATCGACCGCATCTCGTCCGAAACGCCGGATGCGGTCCGGCGTAACGGCTCGCTGCGACTTGCCGATTCCGAGGAGGAGGAGCGAGACTGCCAGCTTCAGCTCTCAGCGATGCGCGCAGACGGGCTTTCGGTTCAGCCCTACGAGGGCCCCGATGGCCGCGGCCTCATCTTTCCCGCGGACGGATCGTTCAATCCGCTGGCGCGCTGCCGTACTCTCGCACAACGCGCGGTGCAGCTCGGCGCGATGCTTCACGAACAGTCGCGCGCCGTATCACTCGGCAACGGAGAGGTGCGCACGAGTGACGGATGCGTACGCTGCAAGCACGTGATAGTCGCCGTAGACGGACACCTCGAGCTGCTGCTTCCGGAGCTTGCAGGGCGCGTACGCACCGCGCGGCTGCAGATGCTCGGCACTGAACCCGCGCCAGAAGTCGAGATTCCGCGTCCGGTGTACAGTCGGTGGGGATACGACTACTGGCAGCAGCTACCCGATGGCCGCGTCGTGGTCGGTGGATGCCGAGACAGATTCATCGATGACGAGTGGACGACGGACACCAATCCGACGACGCCAGCACAGAGCTGCATCGAGCGAATCCTGCGTGACACCGTCGGCGTGACGCAGCCGGTACGGCACAGATGGGCCGCGGCGGTTTCGTACTCGTCTGGAATCCTCCCGGTAATGGATGAGGTGCGGCAGGGAGTGTGGGCGATCGGCGGCTACAGCGGAACCGGGAACGTCATCGGGGCGTTGTATGGGCGCATGGTGGCGCAGGTAGCAGTCACGGGAACGTCCGAACTGCTACCTGCACTGGCACCGAATGCGTAGCTACCGAATGCCTGGCTACCGCGTGAGTCGATAGATCAACACGGCTGCGCGCGCAGTCGCCGGGCCGATCGATCTAAGATCGACGCGCTCGTCGGGGCTGTGTGATGCGAATCCGACGACGCCGAGTCCGTCGAGCGCATCGACGCGATCGGAGATGAAGGAGATGTCACCAGCACCACGCTCGCCTGGATCCAGTGGCTCGATCGCACCCTGACCCAGTGCTCTGCTCACGGAGTCGAGCGTCGCGAGCAGAGCGTAGTTGCCCTTTGTCGGTGGCATCGCTGGATTGCCGTCTTCGAACGCGATCGTCGCCGACGTTCCGGGAAGATGATGGGCGACGATGTCACGCATGGCATTGCGTGCGCTCGCTTCCTGCTCGTTCGAGATGAAGCGGAGATCGCCGCGCGCGACGGCGCTGCGGGAGATGATGTTGTCCTTGCCCGATGTAGTGCCGGCAATTCGCGCCGAGTCGTACGTGACGTCTGTGCCACCGACTATGATGGCGGGATTGAAGGTAAGATATTTCTCTCCCGACAGCTTTTCCCGAAACTCGTTCAGGATGCGTGCGGCTTCGTAGATCGCACCGTCACCGGCGCCCGGTGTGAAAATTCCGGATGAGTGCGATTGCTTGCCCGTCACGGTGAGCGTCCAGCCACTCATTCCACGCCGCGCGATGGTTCCCTTGCCGGCGTCTTCCTCGAAGCCGAGCGCGATATCGCTGCGGCTCGCGGCGTCGATCAGAGATTTGCGCGACTCCTTGAAGAGTGGACCTGCGTCCTCTTCGTCTCCGGTGAGCGCCACGATGATCTGTGTGTTGTCGAGTGCGCCGATGCTCCTGAGCGCCTTCAGTGCGTAGAGAATCACAACGTCACCGCCCTTCATGTCGCTGCTGCCGGCGCCCGCGGCGAGAGTGTCGAGCCGCACGAATTTCTCACCCTCGCCCTCGAATACCGTGTCGAGATGTCCGAGCAGGAGAATCCGCTTTCCCTTCCTGCCCTTGTGCTCGGCGTACAGATGGCCGGCACGCCCGACCGCATCGGGGAGTGTCACCCAGGTGGTGTCCATGCCGATCGATGCGAATTCACCGGCGAAGAGACGACCGACCGCGCGCACGCCCTTGAGATTGAGCGTACCGCTGTTGATGTCAACGGCCTTTTCGAGCAGGGCCTGCTGCTCGGATTCATGGGCGCGAACGTAATCGACGAGTTTCTGTTCGGCGGGTGAAAGACGTGGCTGCGCCGACGCCTTTGCGTTCTGCGCACCGGCGGTGCCGATGGCGGACGCGGCGAGAATGAGTGCGCCGAGGAGCGCTGCGTGGATGGAGGACTTGCACGATGTCATGATATTCCGGGAACGGGACAGGTATGCTATCCTATCACGAGCACGGAATGTTGCAAGTCGTGCGGGATGACGAAATTCGGCGAAATCGGCACTCCCCCTCGAATCATTCCTACATCAGATACCGCGCGCCCCGCTCTCCGCGTAGATGCTCCGCGAGCGCTCGGCGCGCTTCGACAGCTTCGCCTTGCGACAGCCAGTCAGCGGCGACGATTCGTTTCCCCCGACCTTCCACCGCGAGCGCCACACGTCCGGCTCGCATCACCAGCAATGCGCCTGATCCGCGTGGGCGCGACAGCGGATCGCGATCGACCCCTTCGAGCGCGAGCGTGTATGGATTGGCGGGATCGCTCGACGCGATGACCACGAACGGAGATTCGTGCGCATCCGAGCCCGCTACTTCGCGCAGTCGCTCGACCGCATCCGGCAGCGCGAATTGCGCGCCGGCGAGGCCGCGCACGAAGTAGCCCCGACGAACCTCGCCACGAAATTCCAGTCGCTTGAGCTCGTCGTAGATCGTGCGCCACGACACGGGCGGGCGCTCGCGACGCCACCAGTCGCGCGACACGACTCCGTACCGCTCCAGCCACTTGCGCGCGATCGCAGCCGCACGATCATCCGCATCGAGCGGGCGGCCAAGTACGCCGGGCTTGTTCACCAGAGACCAGCGTCCGGTCCACGCGGACACTCCGCCGGAACGACCGGGGCGATCGGGGCGCGTCCATTTCGGAAGGCGGCGCAGATTCGGGCGACGCTGTCGTACCTGGCGGTCCGTCCCGTCGAAGAAACTCGTCGGCAGCCAGCGATCGGGATCATACGCGGCGTTCGGCATGATGGGCTTCCATCGCAGCACCTGGCGCATCGCTTCAGCAGTGTCGTTGGTGACGAGACCGAGCGCGGACAGCTCGCGCAACGCTTCGCGCAGCGATAACGGCGAGATCGAAATCGTCGCCTGCAGATCGGTAATGAAGGACGCGCCTTCCTGAACTATCGCGTCGTACACGGAGCGTGCGTTTGCGCTCAGCTCGGCAATCACCGATTCGTCGGGAGTTTGCAGCCACACGCCGCCGCGCCCTCGCTCGACGAATCGCATCCGCGCCAGCGCGACGACTTCCGCGTCGCCATCGCGATTGCCTTCCCCGATCCACACGGGCTCACCACCCGACATCCATTCGGCGAGCCACGCGTAATTGTAATCGCGAACGCGCGACTTGAGGTAATCGCGCTCCCAGCCCACCGCAGGACGCGCGAGTCCGTAGAGCTGGCGCAGCGCAGTCTCAACGCCGCCTGCACCGTCCAGCTGGTCGCGTGGATCCACGTGCTGCCAGCGTGAGAGAAAGGCAGCGAAGGCCGGCATCTCGACCGCCGCGATCTGCTTGCGCAGCGCAGCGAGTGCTCGGCGACGCGCAATCTCCGCGGTGCGACGCGAGAGATATTCGACGCCGCTCACCTCCGGCCGGAAGCGACCAACGACAACGCGCCCGCGCTTGCGCCATTCGTCCATTATCGCCTCGATCCAGCGCAGCGGCCATCCGTACCGCTCGTGAATCTCGGCAACGGTAACAGGGCCGGCGAGCGCTACGTACCTCGCGAGAAGACCACGCCTGCCACCCTCGCCAGGTCCATAGTCCGATGCGCGCGCTGGATCGGTGCTCGTTTCGAGCGCGTTCTTTCGGCGCTCTACAATCTCCCACAACGCCTTCAGTGTCTCGTCGTCGTGCTCGACGTTGCCCATCACCTCGTCCAGCATCGCGCGATCGAGCGACAGGAGCGCAGCTCTCTGCTCCGCGCGCGGCGTATCGTCGCCGTAGAGCCAGTCCATGACGAAGCCGAACTGAAGACTGGCCGCGAACGGCGATGGCTTGTCGGTCTCCACGACGTGCACCGCGATGCGCCCGTCTTCCAACGCGCGCAGAACAT
>DATNCZ010000077.1:0-14004 GCA_035553335.1 Gemmatimonadaceae bacterium | reverse complement strand
TGCTCGCTCCGGCGACCGACGGTGTCGCGCCGCATCGTGACGAGCACGGAACGGGCTCACCGCGGTTGCAGAGCCTCTATTCACTCGCGGGGTTGCCGACGCTCGCCGTCCCGTGCGGCAGGATCGACGGCTTGCCCATTGGCGTGCAGCTCGTCGCCGGCCGGGGGTGCGAAGACCGCCTGCTCGCGGCCGCCGCAGCGCTTGAGTGAGGCGCGGTAGCCGGCGACCATTATCTTGCGCGACCTCGGCGCGACACAGACCCGGCCGCTCGCCAGCGTCCAGATAGGCGGCGAACGCCTTCCGTCCCCAAGGAACCTCGGTCGGCGCCACGATCGGCGCCAACGCCGATACGCTGCATGTGGCGTTCACGGCTTCCGGGATTGGAATTCCCCCGGTTTCCCGGACACCATGCTAAGCCCAGTTGAGTCCGTTCGAACTCTGCCGGGCGCGCCAAATGAACGACGGGTTAGCGAGAGCTGGCCCGTTCTCCTTTCAGCCATTGCTACCAGGTTGCTACTTGGCGCCTATGAATCCTGCCTCTCGAGTCTCGGCAATTTAGGAGCGCGCGATGGGATGGTTCAGCAAGAAGCTGAAGAGCATCGACGTCACGGGCTACGTTACCGATCTCTTCAAGCAGTCGTATCGCATTGCAATCCCGGCACACTATGTGGACGCGGCGTGCGCCTCGGTGGCCGACCCGTGTTGCAGCGTAAAGTAAAAAGTGGCGCCTTCGCCAGGCTTCGCATCGGCCCAGATCCTTCCGCCGTGGCGATTGATGACCCGCTGCACGATTGCGAGGCCGACACCGGTCCCAGGAAACTCTACGGAACTGTGCAACCGCTGAAACACGCCGAACAGCTTTTCGTAGTACTTCATGTCGAACCCCGCGCCGTTGTCCTTCACGTAATACACAGCAGCATCGTCCGCGCCACCTTCACTGCTGCGGCCGACCTCGACGACGGCGGAATCTGTGTCGCGCGTGAACTTGATTGCGTTGCTCAAGAGGTTCGACAGTGCGTGCTTCAGTAGCGATGGATCGGCCTCTACCCTGCCCAGTGCGCCGACGGCGAACTCGATCTTGCGACCATTCACGTCCGCGCGCAGCTCGTCCACTATCTGCTGCACGAGCGGCTCCATTTTCACCGGCTGGGTCCGGAGCGGAGTGCGTCCGAGGCGCGAGAAGGCCAAGAGATCGTCGATCAACTGCCCCATTCTCCGGCTGTTCGCGCGTACCGCGGCGAGCAGGCGCGTTCCCTCCGCGTCGAGCTTGCCGCCGTAGTCCTCTTCGAGCATCCGCGCATATCCATCCACCGCCCGTAACGGCGCGCGCAGGTCGTGCGACACCGAATATGAGAACGCCTCGAGCTCCTTGTTCGCGGCCCGCATCTCGGACGTGCGTTCTTCGACCCGCAGCTCGAGTTCCTCGGCATGACGCTTGATCCGCGCGTAGAGCCGGGCCTGAGTGATCGCGATCGCGAGCTGCGTGGCCACTTCGCGCGCGATGTTTACCTGGTCGGCGGGGAATGGCCCAGGCTTCCCTCCGAAGCTCACTGTACCGATCAGCTCGCCGCCGGCGATCATCGGCATCGCCATGTATAGCTGAATGCCGGAAGCCAGCAGCGCGTGAACTTCCGGCCCGGAGGACAGCGCGTGCGTGTCGATGACCTGGGGTTCGCCTCTCCTCAGCGCATCGATATCGCCCATCAACCGTATGGAGTGGCGCACCCCGCGGCCGATATGGGTCCGGCGGCGTCCGGCAGCCGCCAACAATTCCACTTCGCCGGCCGCGAGGTCAACGACGCTGATAACCACACGCTGCACACCAAGCAGTTCGCGCAGAGGTTGGATCACGGCTGCCGCGATAGCCTCAGGAAGCTCCTCGGCTGCAATCGCGCGGTCGATTTCCCTTAGTATTCGTAGATGCCGAATGCGCTTTGCATTCGCTTCGGCAAGCCGCGCGTACAGCGTGCCGTTCTCGAGCAGCAGCACAAGGAGGACGAAGCTCGACGCCAGCAGGCCGTAGATCCGTCCGCCATAGAAGCCCAAGTCAAAACGCCCGGCATTCAGAACTGCCGAGAGCGCAATGTCGAACACCCACGCGCACATCACGACCATGAGCCACACGTCGAGGACGGTGTGCCTTCGCCGCCGCCACAGAAAGACCAGCGCGACAATGCTCGCAACCCACACTCCGGACACCACGCCGATCATCGCCCCCGTGTAGTGGTTGCCCTCCATGATCGGCGGAAGGGTCGCCTGGCCCATCGTCGCAAGCATCGTCAGCGCGGTAACGACAAGAAGCGCCATGGCAATGCAGCACAGAATTGGAACGCTCGCCCGGCGCGAGTGTGACGGCACCCCATGCTCGTCGCGATCGAGGAGCGTGTACGCGATCACCAGGACCGGAAAGCCTCCGTGCCAGAACATGTACAACCAAGCGGTACTTTGTGGTCCCGCGCCGAGCAGCCCGGTCGGCGAGAACAACCCCGGAAAGGTAATCGCGTGTGCAGCGGCGATGAAGGCAGTAAAGAGATAGCCTCCCGCCAGCAATAACAGCGCGCGCGATCTCAGAATACGGTATTGACCGAACAGCAGGACGGCAGTGATCAGGTCATTGATGACGAGCGCGGATTCATAGATCGGGATGAATGCGCCAACGGGCGGGAGCTGCACTTTGGCAAAGGGTACCGCGGCAACAAAAATCGCGACGGACGCAGCCACGACTGCAATTGCCAATCGGCGATCATGACGTTCGGCCGGCAACGTCGATAGGAAAAGCGAGCGCTCCGCCGTCAGCGCTGGCGACATTCCTCTCCCCCGATCGCGGTCAACGTTGCGGGTAAAGTGCCGCACCGGAGGAACGCGTGCATCTCGTTCGCGGGCACCGGACGCGCGAAGTAGAAACCCTGCGCTTCACCGCAGCCGTGAAGCTTGAGGAACTCGACGTGCTCGACTGTCTCAACACCCTCCGCGGTCACGGTGAGCAAGAGCTCCTGAGCCACCACGATGATTGCGCGCACGATCGCCGCATCGTCGGGCTCGGTCGCGAGGTCACGAATGAACGACTGATCGATCTTGAGCCCGGTGACCGGTAGCCGCTTCAGATAGCTCAGGCTGGAATACCCGGTGCCAAAATCGTCGAGGGAGATCTGGACGTCCATCTCGCGCAGTCGAGTCAATGTGTTGATCGCGGCGTCGGTATTCGACATCACCGCGCTCTCGGTGAGCTCGATCTCGAGATACCTGGGCGAGAGACCTGTGCTCGCGAGCGTGCGGCCCACGGTCGTGACCAGATCCTTGTGGTGAATCTGGCGTCCGGAGATGTTGACAGCGACGGGCACTCGCCGTAATCCCGCGTTCTGCCAAGCCCGGTTTTGCGCGCACGCCTCGCGAATCACCCAATTGCCGATCTCGACAATGAGGCTGCTTTCCTCGGCAATTGGAATGAATCGCCCCGGGGGAATCATGCCCTTCGCTGGATGCCGCCATCGCAGCAGCGCTTCCATACCGACGATGCGGCCCGTCTCGAGCGCGACCTTAGGCTGATAGTGGAGGACGAACTCGTTGCGCTTGAGCGCGTTCCATAGGTCCGTTTCCAGCATCAGACGCTCGTCCAGGTTCGCGTTCATCTCGGCGGAGTAGAGCTGGAAGGTGTTGCGACCGAGATCCTTGGCCCGATACATCGCTGTGTCGGCGTTGCGAAGCAATGTTTCCGCATCCGTGCCGTCATGCGGGAAGCTCGCAATGCCGAGCGAGCATGTCACCTTGAATTCTCGTTGACCGATGACGAATGGTTCCGAAATAGCCGAAACAACACGCTGCGCGACCCGCAGGGAGCTGTCGTTCTGTCTATGCTCGGCGACCAGCAGGATGAATTCATCGCCACCCAACCGCGCCACCGTATCGCCCTCTCGAATGCACGCGGAAAGCCGCTCGCCGGCAATCCTGAGCACTTGGTCGCCAATGTCGTGACCGAGGCTGTCGTTGATCAGCTTGAAGTTATCGAGATCGATGAACGTCACGCTGAATGGGCGCTCGTAGCGGTGCGCGAGCGCTATGCTCTGCTCCAGTCGGTCCTTAAGCAAGTTGCGGTTGGCTAGTCCGGTCAGTGCGTCGTGGTTGGCCTGGTGCTCGAGGTCGTCCTGGTAGCGTTTGAGTTCGGTGATGTCGTGTTGAACCCCGACGAAATGCGAGACCTGATTCGACCGCGGATCCCGCACTGGTGTTATATAGAGCATGTTCCAGAACAGACTGCCATCCTTGCGGTAGTTGCGCAGCAGCGCTCGACCGTCGCGCTGCTCGGCGATGGCACGTCGGATCTTGTCGAGCTCGGGCTGAGTGCGATCGGTGCCCTGAAGCAGACGGCAGTTGCGTCCGATTACGTCCTCGCGGTGGTATCCAGTGACCTGCTCGAACGCACGGTTGACATACACGAGTGGCATTTCCGGATCGATTGCACTGACGATCAGGACCGGATTCACGCTGGCTTCGACAGCGCGATCGCGCAGGCGCAGCGCCTCTTCAGTGTCCATGCGCTTGATGCGCTCGGCGGCATCATTGAGCGCACGCTGCACCGCCGTGGGCAGCCGGGAAAGGTTGGTCTTTAGAACGTAGTCGTTCGCGCCGCCGCGCAGGGACTGGATGGCCGTCTCCTCCCCGATCGTTCCCGATACGAAGATGAACGGAACATCAGGTCGGATCCGACGGACAACGCCGAGCGCCGACATGCCGTCGAAATGCGGCATTGCAAAATCAGAGAGAACGATGCCGGGCTCGAAGTCGATGCATTCGCGGGTTAGCTCGGCTTCGGTCTCCACGCGACGCCACTCGAACTCGAGCGCCCCGCGCCTAAGTTCGCGCACCGTGATCTCGGCATCCGCGAGGTTGTCCTCGACCAGCAGGATCCTTAGCGCGCTCACGGGCTTGCTCTACCGGCTAACGTTCTGCGCCATACCTGGCGCGCGGTTAACGAGGACCCAATAGCAGCCGGCGTTGGCGACCTCGTCCGCGAACTTCGCGAAGTCGACCGGCTTCACGATGTAGCTGTTCACCCCGAGGGAATAGCTGGCGACGATGTCCCGCTCCTCGGCACTTGAAGTCAGCATCACGACCGGCATCGTCTTGGTCTCATCGTTCGACTTGACCTCCCGCAGCACCTCGATGCCATCGACCTTCGGCATCTTGAGATCAAGCAGCAAGAGCTTGGGCAACGCCATGGGTCGCTGCATGTAGGCACCTCGCCGGAAAATGAAGTCGAGTGCTTCGGCGCCGTCCTTAACCCAGACGAGTCGATTGGCGAGGTTGTTTCGCTGCAACGCCCGAATCGTCATCTCGGCATCTGCCTCGCTGTCCTCCGCCAACAGGATCTCGATCGCCTCAAACTCGTTCATGACACTCAACTCCTTTCGTTCCCGCGGTCAGGCGCCGCCGAGCGTCGCGAACATGACGGTTCAGGGGAGGTGGGCAAAGCCCTCCGTTGACGTCAAATTTTGACCGCCAGCGACATCCGAACGTGATTTCGCCGCTTCGATGACGAGACGTAAGTCGGCCCGCGCACGGATCGTGCCAAATACGCCGCGAGTCGCCCGAAATTCCGATATGCGGCGTATTCGGACGGACTGGGCGTGCGCCGCGACGAGGAAGGGACCTAAGTCCGGTTCATCGAGCCGTTTATTCCTGGGAAATGGCTCGGTTGGGGTCGTAAGCTTCCCCTCCCGGTAGACAGCGATAGCTGGACTTTTCTGGCAGGATTATCGGCCCCAGGGAGGTCCACTGAGGAAGTCGCGGTTCAGCGAATCGCAGATCGTGGCGATTCTGAAAGAGGGCGAAGCAGGTGTCGCGGTGGCCCAGTTGACGCGCAAGCACGGGATCAGCGCGGCGACCGACTACCACTGGCAATCTAAGTACGGCGGTGCCAGCGTCTCGGCGCTGAAACGGTTGCGTGAACTCGAGGTCGAGAACGCGAAGCTGAAACGCATGTACGCCGACTTGGCGCTCGAGAACACGGCGATCAGGGATGTCCTGAACCGAAAACTCTAACGCCGTCCGCCAAGCGCGCGGCGATCCGGATCATGACCCACGAACACGATCTGCCGATGGCCCGTGCTTGCCAGATTTCCCGGCTTCGTAAGCGGGCCGCTTTGCGGGATTGAACTCGTGAAAGTCAGAATGGCGAGGGAACGCCACCCCGACAGCGTCGCAGTCGGCGTGACGCAGGGCCCCAGTCGCCGCACGACGGCGGTTAGAGAGTTGGGAAACGTAGTCGGGTGTGGAGTGTGTACAGCCCTGCTTTTCGCGAGCGAGCGCCTCGGACTGCACGTCGAGGCGGTTCGCAACGAGATCGACTCC
This sequence comes from Gemmatimonadaceae bacterium, assembly GCA_035553335.1. Taxonomy (GTDB): domain Bacteria; phylum Gemmatimonadota; class Gemmatimonadetes; order Gemmatimonadales; family Gemmatimonadaceae; genus Fen-1247. The sequence continues at coordinate 7,656 of DATNCZ010000077.1, read as the reverse complement.
GTCGTGGCGACGATCGGAAATTGGCGGGATCACTTCCGTGCTTCCGGAGTGTTGGCGAAGAACATCGATTGCATCGCGCCCGCCGTTCCCCCGGAGTGCTTCGATTTCGCAAGGTCCGCCGCAAACTGAGGGCACGGTCCCCGCGATACCCTTCCGCGCGCGAGCGTGTCGCATGCGGCGCGAACGGCGGAACGGCAGGGTCCGTTCAGCAGTCGGCCCCCCGACGTTTCCGGTAACGCGCCGCACGCTGCGCTCTTGTTGACCGGAGGATCCGCTATGCAATAAGCTGAGATTATCCTATTGCCAGAAGTATAAGGGGCACAGACAATGAATCTGCAGCAGCTCGGGTACTTCGTTGCCGTTGCGAGAAGCCGGAACTTTACCCGCGCTGCGGAAACGTGTTTCGTAGCGCAACCCGCCCTGTCGCAGCAGATTCGCAAGCTCGAACAGGAGCTCGGCCTGCCTGTGTTCGAGCGCCATCGGCGTGGCGTGGGTCTCACCGTAGCGGGAGCAGCGTTCCTTGCTTACGCCGAGCAGGTGTTGAAGCTCGTTGACGAGGGCAAGCAGCGCGTGTCCGACCTCGGGAAGGTACGGCACGGAACGATCACCGTGGTGTGCCTGCCCACGATTGCCACTTACTGGCTACCACAAATTATTTCGAAGTACCGCCGGGCCTATCCCGAGGTCGAAGTGCAGATTCAGGAGCGCGTCGGGTGTACGCCAGAGGATTTCTGCAACGCGATAGCCGACGTCGGTATCGTTCAGCTCGACGAGGAGCCGGCGGTGCGGAGCAGCAAGTTGGTGCAGCTAGAGCGCCTGTTCGTGGACGATCTCGTGCTCGTCGTGCCGAAGGGGCACCGGCTATCGACGCAAGCGTCAGATGCGGATGCCGTTCCGCTGCGCGAAGTGGCTGCCGAAGCCTTCGTCTTGCCCAAGGCGGCCTGCGGCATGGGTCGGGTCATCTTGCGGGCGTTCGCGGAAGCAGGGATCCAGCCCAGGGTGAGGCTCGAGACCAGTCAGGTCGAGGCGGTCTGCGAGATGGTATCCGCCGGATTGGGCGTGGGGCTCATGCCGAGCCTGGCGATGAATCGACCCTACGCCAACATCTCCTGGAGAAGGGTAAGCAAGCCGGTTCCGAAGCGCACCATTGCATTGGCGCGTCCGGCAAACCACACGCTGTCTCCCGCGGTCGATGCATTTCTGAGAATCACCCGGGAAGCGGCCCGGGATGGCAACGCTTCCGCGGTAGCGAGAGCTGGCGCCAGCAGAAAAGTGTCCGGGGGAGCGAAGCGCCGCCTCGCCACGCCTCGAGGTCAGTCCGTGGTTGGCTAGGCGAGCGTCGCCACAGCAATAAGCGCTGAATATTGTGTCGATCATAAATGAGTATTTGCGCAATACCACGGCGGGCGTAGCCTCTCCGCGATCCTGTGACGCCATTGGCTCCAGGGCATGACGGAGGGGACCAACGATGAACACGGCGTACGCGCCTGTCGCAAACGATGCGGCTGTACGGAGGGTGGCGGTTGCGAGCATGCTCGGAACCATCCTGGAGTGGTACGACTTCTTTCTGTACGGCTTCACCGCAGCGCTGGTTTTCGGCAAGCTTTTCTTCCCGACGTACTCCGCGCTTGCCGGGACGCTGGCATCGTTCGGTACGCTCGCCGTCGGATTCGTCGCACGCCCGCTCGGCGGCATTCTGTTCGGTCATTTCGGCGATCGAATCGGTCGCAAGGCGACGCTCATCATCACGATCTCGGTGATGGGTGGCGCTTCATTCCTGATTGGCCTTCTGCCGCCCTTCGCGAGCATCGGCGTGTGGGCGCCGATACTCCTCACCGCCCTGCGCTTTTTGCAGGGAATCGGCCTGGGCGGCGAGTGGGGTGGGGCCGTATTGCTTGCCATCGAGCATGCGCCCGAAGGACGGACCGGGTTCTACGGCAGCATCGTCCAGCTTGGTGCCGGAATCGGTCTGGCGCTGGCGACGACGATCCTGTTCGGCAGCTCCGTGCTTCTCGACCAGCAGGCGTTCGTGAGCTGGGGCTGGCGTGTGCCATTTCTGGCCAGCATTGTCCTGCTGGCGGTCGGCTTGTATATCCGCCTGAGGGTCGAGGAGTCGCCCGCGTTCAATCGAATGAAGCGGGCTGGAGACGTGGTGCGATTCCCGCTCGGGAAACTGCTCAGGGAATATCCGAAGGAAGTGGTGTACACCACGGCGTTGTATCTGGGGGGAATTACGGTGCCGTTCTATACCGTTTGGGTCTTCCTCACGTATTACGCAACCAGCCTGCTGCACGTCAGCCGGACCTCGGTACTGCTGGGCATCGTCATAACGAACGTCATCCTGCTGGCTGCGACACTCTTCGGCGGCTATATCTCGGACCGCGCAGGACGGCGCGGTCCGCTGCTGATCGGTATCGCGCTCTTCGCAATTCTTGCGTTTCCGTTCTTCTGGGTCGCCAACCTGGGCGAGACAGCGTGGGTCTGGGTCGCCATGCTTCTCTTCGGAGCGCCGCAGTGGTTCGTGTGGGGAATCCTGCCTGCACTGTTCGCGGAGTATTTCCCCACCAACCTTCGCTTCACCGGGATCTCGCTGGGGAGTCAGGCGGCAACGATCATCGGTGGGTTCGTTCCATTGTTCGCGACGGTGGCCGTCAACAGGGTGGGAACGTGGCCGGTGTCCGTCCTGATCATCGTCTGCGAATTGTTTGCGTTGACCGCTCTCCTCGGAATGAAGCGCAGCTGGGTGCCGGGGAACGTGCCTGAGTTCAAATCCGCGTGAACGACGGACTTTGATTGGAGGCTCCGATGCCAGTCGTACGTGTCGACGTTCCAGAAGGTCATTCGCGCGAGAAACTGCGTGCGGTACGACGGGAGGTCGAGAAGGCGATCTCGCGTACCTGGGCGACCAGTCACATCTACGTGGCGGTGCGCGAAATGGTGGCCGAACCCGGCGACCGAAGTGCGGTCGTGACGGTGGACCTGCGGCCGGGGCGCGGCCAGGAAGCCGAGCGCGCGGCGGCGCTCTACCGCGAGGTCCTGCAGGTGCTCCGATCGATGCTGAACACCGACGCTGAACGGTTGGTGTTGCTCGTCAGAGAATTCCCGGAGCGGTGCTTCGTGGTCGATGGCGGCACGCGGCTGCCACCGCTGGTGGAGTTGACACCGCAGCTGCCATAGGAATGACAATTCGCCTAGATTACCTGGTTGGTGCCTGAGCTCTGCGTCCGCAGTTGTCAGCCCGCCAATGCCGACGGATCGATAGTCTGCGCGCGACGCTTGCCGTTACACCGGAATGCGTATCGCGCGCAGACTCGAGCCACAACGGCGATTAGCAGGGTGCCCGGAGAAGCGGGGGAATTTAATTGCCGGCAACCCCGCCGCGAAGCGCGACGATTGGCTCAGATGATAATTCGTTAGATTCCTACACCTGTTCGTCGTTAGTTGACATTACACATCGAATGTCAACTGCGGATTGCGATCGAGATATTGTCAAGTCTGGTGTACGCGCGCTGACCACGCGGCGACCCGGCTGGCCGGTTGTCTCCTCCTGACGCGTGCTTTGTTCTTCACTTCGACTCCGTCGCGGAGTTGCTGACTCCGAGAATGAGGTCCCCCTCTCCGTGCCCGGGAACCGCGCGATACCCCACCGTCGCCGGTCGTTCGCTGATCAGCAACTTGGGGGTAATGAACGACTTGCCGCGCCCGCGGGTACGTGCCCGCGGCACCCACAGTACGAGTCCGGTGCGCAAGCACGCGATCAGTTCGTGACGCAAGGCGCTACGTCCCTGCACGTAGCGTCGAAGCACCACGTCGCTCGCAGGGTCAACGCGGAACGGAGCCTGCCTACATGCTGTCCGCACGCATCAGGATGGGGCGGATCAGTTCCGCCCACTTCGCTGCAATCCACGTCTGCGGCGAACGAATCGTCTCAATCTGGGTAGCCACGCGGTCGTAATCCGCGTAGGCCATCGTCCATTCTGGAAACCAGCGCTCCCCGCATAAGTCGTTTCCAATACGAATCAGATCGCAATGCCGCGGATCCCGCTCCAGGCGCAGCCAGAGGTTACCGAGATCCCATTCGTCGCCTTCAAGTATTCCCAGGAAATGGACGCCTGTGAACAGAAGCATGCCGGAGATGTGATGGCGCTCGTTGTTGCGTCGCGACGGAGCAATGATCTCGTTGAGATGTGCCGCCGAAAATGACGGTGACAGGATGCTTGACCAGGCCAATCGACGCAACATGATGCCTCCCCGTGTCCGGACTGTGCCGTGCAGTCGCTGGCATGTATGTTCGGTAGCGAACCCAGTGGCACACGGTCGATCGATACGTCTCGCAACGCGATCAATCCAAAAAAAGCCCCGGCGTTGCGGCCGGGGCGGAGGCTGTATCACTTCGGAGGAGGAAAATGATACAGAATGAAGTCGTACGCAGGATTCCCGCGGCCGAGTTTTGGGGCACGCATCTCGCGCGTCGGCACGCTGTAGCCCATTACGTTCCGGAACGACGCGGGAGCGCTGGCTTCCTGGCGCCATTTGATCCGAATCCGCACGGTGCGTATGTTGGGTATCGAACACAGCGGCTGCCGGATGATTCAGACTTTGCGGGTAGCTGCCGATCGGCCGCGTCGCCGAAGTGCGAAAGCGCCATCCTTGCCGTCGCAGCGCAAGTCGAGGGTCGCTGTGTCGCCGGACCCGAGTGCGCACCAGAACCATCTGCTCGACGCCCTGCCGGCGACTGATTACCAGCGGGTCGCATCCCATCTGGAATTGATCCTGCTCGGGCTCGGCGATGTCCTGTATCAACCCGAGGGCGGTTGCGGTACGCCTACTTCCCGACCACGGCCATCATTTCGTTGCTGTACGTCATGGAGGATGGGGCGTCGACCGAAGTCGCGATCGTCGGCAACGAGGGCATGCTTGAGATTTCCCAGTTCATGAGCGGCGACACCACACCCGGCAGTGCCGTGCTGCAGAGTGCCGGGCACGCATTCCGGCTCCGTGTCGAGCTGCTCAAGGATGAGTTCGGGCGCTTCGGTCCGGCGATGCATTTGCTGCTGCGCTGCACCCAGGCCCTGATCACCCGGATGGCGCAGACGGCGGTCTGCAACCGGCATCACTCGATCGACCAGCAGCTGTGCCGGTGGTTGTTGCTGAGCCTGGACCGCCTGGGATCGAGCGTGCTCTCGATGACGCAGGAATTGATCGCCAACATGCTGGGCGTGCGGCGCGAAGGGGTCACCGAAGCGGCTGGAAAATTGCAGGACGCCGGACTGATCCATTATCGCCGCGGCACCATCACCGTGGTCGACCGGCCCGGGCTGGAGGCCCGGGTCTGCGAGTGCTACCGGGTGGTCAAGACCGAGTTCGATCGTCTCCTGCCCTACGCCGCAAGGTAGCGCCGCGGGACCGTGTCCGCGGGACCGTGCTCATCCGCCGAGCACATCCCGATCGTCCAGAACAAACGCCTCCGGCACCCGAGTGCTCTTTTCCATCGCGCGAAAAAGCGCCGTCGCAGCGCGCTCGGCAATTCTGGATTCCGCGCGTCGCGCAGCGTCGCTGGGGCGCGGCAAGGCGGGCGCACTCGAGGCTTCTTCGACGGGACGGGCGCGCAGATCAGCACGCTTCCGCCCACGCGGTCCAGATGGAAAAGAATCGACCCGGTGGCCTTCGTGCAACTGATTCACCCGCAATGCATGCTTGCCCATCGATCCACCGCTGACGTTTCGAAGCCATGGATGATCGCGGGTGTCGCTGCCCACTGTCTGTTCGGCGCCGAACGCACGGTTTCATTTGTTTGATTTCTCGTATACCGCTGGCTGGCCTTCTGGTCGAGGTCGGGGCGCAATCTCCAAGGGCGAACTCGTGAAGCCCGAGGCATTGGAACGGTACTTGGGCAACACGTTCGGCGACGCTCCCGGCTTGCGCGGCAGCACGCTCAGGTAGTGGCGCCAGTCATAGGTCGTGCGCGCCGCACCGTGGCTGCGCTCGATGATCAGGGATGTCCTGAACCGAAAACTCTAACGCCGTCCGCCAAGCGCGCGGCGATCCGGATCATGACCCACGAACACGATCTGCCGATGGCCCGTGCTTGCCAGGTTACCCGGCTGTCGCGGGCGGCGTATTACCGGCCGGGGGTGGCGCGGATGACGCGCGACGCAAAGGTCATCGCAGCGCTGCAAGCGGTCGTCGCCACCGAGCAGCGCTGGGGGTTCTGGAAGTGCCATGACCGGCTGCGCGCGCAAGGGTGCCGCTGGAATCATAAGCGGGTGTGGCGGGTGTACTGCCAGCTGCGCCTGAACTTGCCGCGGCGAACCAAACGACGGGTGCCACCGCGGGAGCGACAGCCCTTGGCGGTCGAACCGCGGATGAACGCGGTGTGGGCGTTGGACTTCATGCGCGACACGCTCTCTAGCGGCCGCGTGTTTCGGACGCTGAATGTCATCGACGAGGCCAACCGCGGCGCCCTGGGCATCGACGTGGCGGTGAGCATCCCCGCGACGCGAGTGATTGCGTTCCTCACCCAGCTGCTCGATCTGTATGGTCGACCCGACGCGATACGGCGCGGCAACGGCCCCGAGCTAACGAGCTCCGACTTCACCGAGTGGTGCAAGCGACAGGACATCGAGCTGCGCTTCATCCAGCCGGGCAAGCCGGACCAGCACGCCTACATCGAGCGTTTCAATCGTACCTACCGCGAGGAGGTGCTGAGCGCGTACCTGTACGACTCGCTCGACGAGGTTCGGGAGATCACCGGCGGCATTGCCAGCCGGCGCATGCCAGTTGGCAAACATCTCGTTGCATCAACCCCAGTCTGTATTCAGGAACCCTAACCGCGGACTCGTTCTATGCGTGATTTACCGCTGCCTGGTTCCGCTCAGTCTACGTGCTCGGCCTCCTCGGCATGCTCCGAATGGTGGCCGTGGGCAGCGCTAGTCGCATCGCGCCAAAGCCGCTCCACGTAATGGATGTAGGGTACGTAGGCTTCGACGAATTCGCGCCCTGCCTTTACGTCGTCCGGTGCAAATCCTCTGCGACGGGACACGGCATGAAAACGTAGGTGCAAACCTTCGCTAACGGCATCGGTGAGGAGCTTGATTACTTTCTCAATCGAGCCGTCCCTGAGCGCCATGTCGGCAGCGGGAATTGCCGGGCCGAGATCGCGACCCGCCGGCTTAAGCCCGGTAAACGGCGCGCCCTCGCCGGCTCGATGTAGACGAACCAGAGTCTCAAAGAAGTACCGCTCCGCCAACGCCTTCGCGTCGGGACTGAGCTTGCGGACCGACACCGCATGATCAAACGCCCTGCGAATCTCAGGCTCGTCGTTCTCCTGCACCCAAGGCAGAACGTAGCTCACGTTGCCACTGTCGAGCGCCTTGATCGCAAGCTGAACCACCGGTCCGTCGAGACCGTCGCAATGGCCGATGCCCCACACCGCAAGGAAGCCAAGGCCCGACCCCGTCGCCAGGTCAACGCTCCAACCCCCGGTGCCGAGCATCTGGGCGACAATGCGTTCCGTGACGATAACTGCAACCACGGTCAGTAGTTTGACCAACGATTTCGAAATTGCTGAACTGTTCATGATGCGAGCCTCTGTAGTGCTTTGCCGGCCTTGATATGGACCCCAAGGTGCTGCGCTCGACTATGTATGTCCACTGC
>DATNCZ010000076.1:0-4162 GCA_035553335.1 Gemmatimonadaceae bacterium | reverse complement strand
CGACGGACGTCGCTGTGTGCTTGACCATAACACCTCCTCGGCGAACTGATCGGCCTCTACTTCGAAACGGTTCCGCGAATAGCCACGGCACACGGATTCCCAAAGGTAACGTATGGCAAATGTTTTGTCCCGCCGGTACTGGCGAACGTGACCCAATTCATGGAGAAGAAGCCGGACCGAAGGCGGCTCATCCGGCGACAGAAAGACCGTGCTGCCAAAGGTGATCCCAGCGACCGAGCTGCGGCCGAGAAACCACCCGCCGACACGCAGCGGAAATCCCCCGCGCCGCCACGACACCGATGCCAATTCGGGAAACGCGGAGATGACGTCCTGCGGAAGCGCGAACGGCAGACCGATAGTTTCCCGAAGCATCGCACGGAGCGCTGCGTGGACGCCGCTACTCACGCCAGCCACACCGTCAAACAGCCCGCGCAAGTCGCAATTGCCATCGATCGCCCCGGAAAGCGACTTGTGCATGCCACGACCACGCCCGCGGCGGCGATCATCGACAACAAAACGCCGAGCGGCGACATGGTGACCGCCACGGCAGCGTAAGGCAGCGAAGCCGCGAACCGCGCGATCGCCTCGAACGCGACGAGCAAGGGATGAGCTGCCAGCGCGACGAAGCGCGCTGCAGCCGGCCACGGTGCCAGCACCAGCGCGAGAAAGAGGACAGGCTGCGCGACTGCGATAACCGGATCGGCTGCGAGATTGGTGAGGGGAGCAATCAGGCTCAGGCGGCCGAACCAGCACGCGACGAGCGGCGCCGTGACGAGCGTCGCCACTCCGGACACAACCAGCGACTGCACCACCCCTCGACGCCATCCACGCAGCCGCGCGATCCGCCCTCGCTTCACCACGGCGCCGGCCGCGATTACAGCCGCCATCCCGGCCATGCTGAGCTGATACCCGACGTCCAGCGCGTTCTCCGGCTTCACGAGTGGAACGATACCGCCCAACGCGAGAATACTCCACCGGGACGAGTGCCGCTGGCACGCGTGGGACGCCGTTGCGACGCACACCATCACCGCCGAGCGCAACGCGGGCGCGGGAAATCCCAGCACGAAGACGTAGCCCATGATCGTCGCGGCCGTAACGAACGACCCGATGCGGCCCGGCACTCGCGCAATGCCGAGCAACAGTACGAGTGACGCCGCTACGATCGACACGTGCAGCCCCGAGATCGCGAGCATATGAACGATTCCGGCATCGGCGTATGCCCGTTTGACGTCGCGCGGAATCTCGCTCTGATCCGCGACGAGCAACGCCTTGGCGATGGGCGCGTCGAGGGCGAACGCGGAGTCGATCGCACGGCTCGCACGCAGCCGCAGCTTCTCTCCAAGCTCCGTGGAATCTGGCTTGACGGTGAATCCGGGACCGGTATGCGGCTGGGGCCCCGATGCGGCGACGGCGCACGCAGCTGCGAAGTACAGGACACACGCGGAGGGCACAAAATCAGTCGCGGCCAGCCATGCGAGCGCACCGCAAGCGCCGAGCGAGATCTGCCATGGAAGCGAATAACCAGCCGCCAGCCCGCCAAGCACGAATACGAGCACCCACATTATCATCGGCACATGCGACTCGGCGTTGAGATCGCATATGGTACGTCCAGAATCACGTGCGCGAGTTACCACGCCCGCGCACGTTGACGCGAATTACCGCATCGGAAGCGGCTCGCGCGAACGGACTACAACTCCGGTGAATGTCGATCCGGTAGTCCCGGTCAGCTCGACGTCCACGTACTCGCCGATCATCTCGGCGCTGCCGGGAATGATGACTGTCTTGAAGTCCCGCGTCCGCGCCTGCAACAAGCCTCCGCGACGCGCTTCCTTCTCGACCAGCACCTCGCGTCGCTCGCCCAGTCGCGCCATGTTGCGCGCGCGAGACCCTTCGCGGACCACCGCGATCAGCTGGCCAAGCCTGTCGCTCGCCACTTCGTCCGGGATCGCCATCTCGGCGGGAAGCCTCGTAGCGGGAGTGCCGTCGCGCATCGAGAACTTGAACGTGTAGGCGTCGTCAAAACCAACTTCGCGAACCGCGCTCAATGTCTCCGCAAATTCATCGTCGCTCTCACCCGGGAACCCGACAATTATATCGGTAGTCAACGCGAGCCCCGGCACCGCGGCGCGCAACCTTGCTGCACATTCAAAGTAGGATTCTCGCGTGTAGCGTCGCAGCATCCGCTTGAGTGTGCGCGATGATCCGGATTGCATTGGAAGATGCACGTGTTCACAAACCGCTGGCGTGGTCGCTATCGCCTCGATCACGCGATCGCTGAAGTCGTTGGGGTGCGGGCTCGTGAAGCGAAGGCGACGAATCCCATCGACACGTCCAACCGCGCGAAGCAGATCGGCGAAGTCGTACGTGCCGTCGGTGTAGGAATTCACGGTCTGACCGAGCAGCACGACCTCCGACATTCCGTCCGCGACTACGCTTTCGGTCTCACGCACGACGTCCGCAAGCGCGCGACTACGCTCCGGACCACGCGTGTAGGGCACTATGCAATACGTGCACCGGTAGTCACATCCGCGCTGCACCGGGATCCAGGCCTTCACCTTGTCGAACCGGCGCGGCTTGAAATCCTCGTAATGCTCTTCCATGTCGAAGTCCGTCGCCGTCGTCCTGAGTCCGTGGCGCGCGTTATCGATCAGAGTCGGCAATGCGCGGTATCCGTCAGGGCCGATCACGATGCTCACATGCGGAGTGCGTTCGAGCAACTTTGGGCCCAGCCGTTGAGCCATGCACCCGGTCACTCCCATCACTGCGGTAGGTGACATGTGTCGCTTGAGCTCGCCTAGACGCCCAATCACCCGCTGCTCCGCGTGATCGCGAATCGCGCAGGTGTTGATGAGAATCACGTCGGCGCCGTCGGGGCCGTCGACCGCGTCGTAACCGGAAGCCGTGAGCTTGCCGAGCATGAGCTCGGTATCGCTCACGTTCATCTGGCAGCCGTACGTCTCGATGTAAACTGTGGGTCTGGTCATGCGCTTAACGAGATTCCTTTGACGGGTGTGTCGGCAGCTGAACGTAGAACGTGCTTCCCTCGCCCATGACGCTCCGCACCCAGATGCGTCCGCCGTGCGCTTCCACGACCAGCTTGCAGAACGCGAGCCCGAGTCCGGAGCTGCGCACTCGTGGCACGTGCCCGGCCTTGACGCGCCCGAATTTCTGGAAGATGAGATCGTGAAACTCTTCTGGAATTCCCGGCCCGTTGTCCTGGATTCCAAACAGCACCCCGTCCTCCTCGCCGCGCGCCGTGATTCGCAACTCGATCGCACGGCCCGAATGCGTCAGCGCATTCTGAAGGATGTTGGAGAACACGCGCTTGAGCAGCGGCTTGTCGGCCTCGAACGTAGCTGCGTCCTCCGAGATCGACGTTACTACGGAAGCACCTTCCTGGGTGAAGCGTACGTTCCACTCGTGGAGAACTTCCGCGATGAATGCACCGGGCGCGATTTCCTGGCGCTCGAGCACGATCCCGGTCTCCTCGACCTTCGCGACTTCCAGCAGATCGCCGATGAGGCCGAGTAGTTCTTCCGCCTTTGTCTCGGCGTCGCTCAGCGCCTTGCGCTGTTCCAGTGAAACGGCACCGAAGTCACCGTCGCCAACCATCTCGAGCGTCGCCAGCACCGATGTGAGCGGAGTCTTGAGGTCGTGAACGATCATCTTCATGAGATCGTCGCGCACCTTCTCGAGCTCGCGCAACTTGCGATAGCTGTCTTCCAGCGCGTCCGTCGCGGCCTTGAGCTTGAGCAGACTGCGTACGCGCGCGCCGAGCACGAGACGGTTGTGCGGCTTGGTTAGAAAATCGTCGCCGCCGGCCTCGATGCCCTTCACACGATCCGTCGTGTCATTGAGTGCCGTGACGAAGATCACGGGAATTCGCGCAGTACGCGGGTCACGCTTGAGGCGGCGGCACACTTCGAACCCGGTGGACCGATGATCGACACCCAGCTCGCCGGCTGGCATCGCAACGTCCAGTATGCACAGATCCGGGTGATGCTCGATGCACGCAGCGATCGCGCTCGGCCCATCGACCGCAGCCACAGTGCGGAAACCAAGTGTCTGCAACTGGTCGAACAGAAGCTCCACGTTCGCCGGTACGTCATCGGCGACGAGAATGAGAGGCGGCTCCTGCTCGGTGTCCATTCGTCGTTTACGG
>DATNCZ010000075.1:0-5529 GCA_035553335.1 Gemmatimonadaceae bacterium | reverse complement strand
GCTGGCGTTCGTCGTGATCACGTCGTACTTCCGGTTCGACATTGGCCGGCTCTGGTGGAAGCGTATGCATTACGTGACGTACGCGCTATTCGTACTGTACGCGTTTCACGCAATCCTGACCGATCCCACGCTGAAGGACGCACCGCTCGATCCGCTGGACGCGGAGAAGGTGTATGTGGAGCTGTGTATTCTCGTGGTCGTGGTCGCCACGGTATTGCGCGCGCGCTTCGCATTGAGGCAGCCGGCGCCGCGTGTCCACAGGCCGAAGCAACCCCGCCCAGCGCGGCGCAGGGTGCTGGCATAGTCGTCGTTCGCCGCGAAAGCGGGAATCCATCTGTTGCCGATCAGCCTTGTGCCACCATCGCATTTCAAGATCGATAACATGGATTCCCGCTTTCGCGGGAATGACGGGCTCTAACTCCCACTCTCACCGCAATGACGGGCTCTAACTCCCGCCTCCGCGGGAATGACGGGTTTCTACAATTGCGTATCTACTTCTTGGGGTTCAGGATCTCCCCGATGCGATGCTCCGCGTCGGCGAGGTGAAGCTGTGTCTCCCTGTCCGCCGCGTTCCCACTCGCACGCTTGATGTCAGCGGTAAGCGAGACGAGCTCGCCGCGAAGTGCGGACTTTGCATCGTCCGATAGCGGTGGCTGCGGTGGACCGAACCCTGCGCGCGCCGCGGTAGTCGCCGGCCCGTTCAGCTTGCGATCGATCTGCGTGAGATACGTATTCTGCAACGCACGCCGGTACGGGTCGATCGCGACGTGCGACGATGCCAGCTCGCTCCAGATTCCGTGTCGCATGTCGTCCAGCATGTTCACGAGCGTGTACGTATCGCGCTTGTTCGTTGCGAGTGCCTCGTCGCCGATCAGGCGGTTCATTCGCTGATCGTCCAGGAGGCTGCTGAGAATCCGTCCCTGCGCGTTGTCGATGCGTCTGATCATGCCATCGGCTTCAATTCTGCGCGCGATCTCCGGCCGGATCAGGAAGGTCGGCGTCTTGAACACGTTGTCGTTGAGAAAGCGAATCGCGTCGGCCTGCCGAGCACGTGACAGTGGAGTGTAGACGGCACCCGGCTGACTTCCGGACTTGTACTGCACTTCCGCGCCGCCAACGACGGTCGTTACATGGTTGGCTTCCGTTGCCCACTGGTTGACCGTGCGGTCGTATATCTCGCGCAGGTCGCTGTTATCCTCGCCTGGCTCGGTCGCTGCTCCGTCTATGTAGCCGACGACGCGTTCCAGGTTCTTGAAGCCGTAGCCTGTGGACTTGACCGGATCTGCGTCACCCACGGCTTCTGTAAGAGTGCCGAAGCCGCCTGCTTCGTTGTTCTCGGAAAAGCGGTACCACGGGATGCTGTCCTGCATGCGGGCCCACTGATCCAGCGTTGGGCGCTCGGCGTCAGTGCTCGTCGCAGACGGAATCGGCTTGTAGCCCCACATGATCGCATACTTGTCATATGGACCGATGCGTGGGATGATGTCTTCCAGCGGAATGTGGTCTTCCGGCTGCGCCACGTAATTGAAGCGCGAATAGTCCATGATCGACGGTGAGTGTCCCATCTTGTGCACCCACGTCGCACTCCGGACGCTGTCCGCGGGATACGTCGAGCTTCCGAGCTGGTCGTGGCGCAAGCCGATCGTGTGACCGATCTCGTGTGCGACGACGAACTCCAGCAACCTGCCCATCAGAGAATCCGGCATCGGGAAGCTGCGCGCGCGCGGATCCACCTGCGCGGCCTGCGTGAAGTACCAGTCGCGCTGAAGGTTGAGCACGTTCTGGAAGATGCGCACTGAGCCATTCAGTATCTCACCCGTACGCGGATCGCTGACGTGCGGGCCGACGGCATTTTCGACCGTGGACGGCAGCCAGCGGATCATGGTGTGACGTATGTCGTCCGGCGACCAGTCGGGGTCATTGGCCGGAGGGTCCATCGCTATGATCGCGTTCTTGAAACCGGCGGCTTCGAATGCCGGCTGCCAATCGGTGATCGCCTTGCGGATCCACGGCTTCCACTGATCCGGCGTGGCGGGATCCACGTAATAGATGATCGGCTTGACCGGCTCCGATAGCGCCGCATTCGGATCCTTCTTGACGAGGCGATAGCGTGTAATGAACTGGCGCTGTGCTGCGCGCTGCTCGATGCCGAAGTTCACGTTCCGTACAGAGAAGAACCCGACACGCTCGTCGAATCGGCGCGGCATCATCGGAATCTCCGGCAGGCGCACCAGACTCCAGTGCGCGAGGACGCTCTGTGCGGTCTGCAGCTCCCGCGGCGTCGCAGGCGCTGGTGGTGTTCCCGGCCGCGCCGGTGGTGGTGCCGGCACGCCGGTCTCGGTTGCTTCGACCTCGACGTTATCGGGGAATGCGATCGCGCTCTCGACGAATGAACGGCGCTCGTCGATGGTCCCACGTATTGCGGCGAACTCGGGTACTGCCGTCGTATAGAGACGAGTTACGTCGATTACCGCCGCACTATCGCGGCCATACGCCTCGACATTGAAGATCGCGACGATCGGAGAGTAGTTGGAATTCTGAACCGCGCGATACACCGACAGCGACGAGTCCGCAGTAATGGCGAAAGATGGCGAGCGGAGGATTATGCGGTCGCCATCGCGGTCCCACCGCAGTGTACGCTCGCCGAATTCATCGCCGCCGTACTCGCCGAAGCCGCCTCCCGGAGCATTCGGGTTCTCGGCTGCGGCGCGCGCATAGCGGCCCACGAGAAGCATGTCCTTGCCGAGCTCGTTGCGCGGTATTTCGAAGTAAAGCTTGTCGCCTACGCGATGCACGATGAACAGACCGCGTCGTGTCTTCGCCTCGGACGTGATGACCCGGTTGTACGGGCGTGGTCTCGGAGCAGCGCCTGGTGTGATTCGCGGTGTTGAATCGCGGGGCGCGCCTGCGACCGCCGCGTTCGTGCCGGCAGCTGCGCCAGCTCTCACCGGTGATGGTGCAGCAGCTGGCGGCGTCGCGTTGTGCGCGCATCCAACTGTGAGCACTGCAGTACCCAGAGTGATGATCAGCCTGTTGGTCATTCCAGTCGGTGTGAGATGTTAATTGCGGGAATCGCCCAGAAACATACGCTCTCTTCGGTGCGTTTGTTCGCAGCGACTTTTACCGGCGCGCGGAAGCCTTTGGCCTTGTCCAATCCACCGTTCGCCGATAACGGTGGTTCGCCGTGAACACTGATGCGTAGGTTAGCCTCACCCTTGAGCGGGTCTGCTACCGACGCACGCTGCGCGCAGGCGCGGCACTGCGTTGGGACCAGCCGCAACGCCAGGTGAGCGCTTCGTCTGCTCACCCGGACGCGCCCGGCGTTTGTATCAGGCCGGAGCCCGCCTAGCCATTCACCTCAGCTAGGAGCTCGCACCACGCTATGACGATTCGTTATCTCAACCGAGTGCTACTCTTTATTGCCGGGACGCTCGTCGCGCCCGCAATACTTGTAGCCCAACAGACTGGCGGTACGATCACCGGGAGTGTGGTGGACGTATCGTCGCACGCACCGATCCCGTCGGTGCGGATCCAGATTGTCGGCTCGCAACGCGCGACGCTCGGCGACGCTGAAGGCAAGTTCAGGATCACCGTGCCCACGTCAGGGCAGTATCAGGTGCGCGCGATGCGAATCGGATTCGCGGCATCGACGCAGACCGTGACAGTGGCGGCGGGCAGTTCGGCGAATATCGTGTTCACACTTTCGCCTGTGGCGATCAGCCTCGAAGAAGTCGTAACGACGGCGACCGGTGAGACGCAGCGCAAGAAGGAGCAGGGTACCGCCGTTGCCATTGTGCAGCCGAAACCCGTAGAACTGGCCACGGCGCAGTCGGCGAGCCAGCTCCTGACGGGAAAGGTCGCGGGTGTTGACGTCGCCACGACTGGAGGCACGGTCGGCTCCGGCTCGCGCATCCGCATTCGCGGCGCCAACTCGCTCTCGCTCAGCAACGAGCCGTTGCTGATCATCGACGGGGTGCGTTACAACAACCAGTTCTCGGGCATCGGTGTCGGCGGGCAGGCTCCGTCCTCCTTCAACGACATCAATCCCGAAGACATTGCCGACATCCAGGTGCTGAAGGGTCCGGCAGCCGCGGCGCAGTATGGGACGGCTGCGGCCAACGGCGTGCTCCAGATCACGACGAAGCACGGCGCCAACACCAAGCCGCGCTGGAATGCATACGCCGAGGGCGGTACGATCCAGGATGTGGCGAACTATCCGTCGAACTACCACCAGGTGGGTGTGACAACGGCTGGCAAGCGCACCACGACGTGCACACTCGACAGCCAGACTCTGGGCAATTGCACTCCAAACCCGGATTCGCTCGTGTTCTACAATCCGCTCGCCGCATCCGGCGCCCTCATTCACGGGCATCACGGCGGGTATGGCCTGGGTGTGAACGGTGGCACCGACGCTGTCAACTACTACGTATCCGGCAGCTTCGACAGACAGCAGGGTGTGTTCGCCGTTGACCAGGATCAGAAAGCAAGCGGCCGCGCAAATGTGAACGCGGTGCTCAGCCCGCAGCTCAACGTGCAGGTAGGCTCCAGCTATCTGACGGATCACCTGCGACTGCCGCAGAACGACAACAACACGCTCGGCGTTGTGAGCGCGGCGCTGCTCGGCTCCGCATTCCCGAATGCCGCGGACGGCTACCTCAACGGGCAGCTGCCGCAGGTGCTGTATGCGATCAATACCAGGCAGGACGTACAGCGTTACGGCAGCACTATCAACTCGACGTACACACCGCTATCGTGGCTGACCGCGACCGGTGTCTTCGGTCTTGATTACAGCAATCGCTGGGACCACGAGGTGATTCCGCCGAACGTCGTTACGTTCGGTTCGTTGCCGCAAGGGCAGGTGACGTCGAATCCGACCTCGATATACGACTATACGGCGAATGGGACGCTATCCGCGCACTGGAGTCCATTCGGCCAGCTCAAGACGACGACGAGCGCTGGATTTGCGTTCGCCAAGGAGCTGATTCAGGGTACGCAGGCGTTCGGTGCAGGTCTGCTTGGCGGGACTGGCTCGCTCAGCGGTACCAGCGCACGCTTTGCGGTAAGCTCGACCAATACAGACAACAAAACGATCGGTGGCCTCGCGAGCGAGGAGCTCGCGTATGCGGACCGGCTGTTCGTTACCGGATCGATAAGAACCGACCAGAACAGCGCGTTCGGTCAGAACTTCGGCCACATCACTTACCCATCGATAAGTGGTTCCTGGGTCGTCGATGAGCAATCGTGGTTCCCGAAAACCAACCTGTTCAATTCACTGCGCCTGCGCGCGGCGAGCGGACGGTCGGGAAGGCAGCCAAACTTCCGCGACGCGATCACGTTCTTCAACGAGCAAACGGTCACGGTGAGCGGCGCAGACGTCCCCGGAATCATTGTCGGCGGAACGGGTAACCCGAATCTGCGGCCCGAGCGCTCGTCCGAGGTCGAGTTCGGTTTCGATGCTGGATTCCTCGCGCAGCACATCGGTCTCGAAGTTACGCATTATCACAAGCGAACGGATGACCTGCTGGTCGC
>DATNCZ010000074.1:0-6397 GCA_035553335.1 Gemmatimonadaceae bacterium | reverse complement strand
ACGCCAGTGCCCCGAGCGCGTTCCGCATGTTGGAATCGATCTCTTCATTGCGTGCCGCAGGCTTCAGCGAAGCGCGCCCACTGAATACCGACCCGATCGCCGCACTCACGGTCCCCGTATGCAGCGAAGCCAGCGTCGCTGAAGAACGGATCACCGGACCGTGGTTGCGCGACGCGGAATACGCGGGGTCGGCGTTCGAGCCCACGTACCCGACGGCGGTCGCAGCGATTACCAGGGTGGGGAGCAGGTTCAGGTATTTGCGTGATGCCATGCTATTCCAGGAGTGCGATTCGAGCCCGGGACCGGACGCCGGGCAATCGGGTACGGTTGCCGTCAGGGGATGACGACCGAAGCCCTGTGAATATTACACCTGGGGACGGGATGGGTCCACATTCGGGCAGATCGGGGCTGGATCCGGCCGATCTATCCATTTTTTTCAGAGATTCGGTGTCGAATACCGTTCGATTCTTGACACGATCTTTACGCTACCATACTGTGTTGCAGCCACAGCCTATCACTGGCGCAATCACCAATCGCAAGCACGACTGAATGCAAAACCGTCCGTCGCTGCTTCGACTTGCGATAGCCCTGGTCGTCGCAGTTCCCCTCCTTTTGTGCGCTCGATCCGCTGCTGCCCAGCAAGCGGATGTCATTCGCGGACGGATTACAGGCCAGGACGGCATAGCGATAGCGGGTGTTCGTGTGACCGTGACGTCGCTCTCCGGAAATGTGAGCCGCACCGCTCGGACCGACAACAGCGGCCGTTTCACAGTGATATTTCCTGGCGGCGAAGGCGACTACTTCGTGAACCTGGCCCTCATCGGATTCGCTCAGAAACGATTCGAGGTCAAGCGATCGGCCGACGAGGAGATTCTCATTGCCGACGCAACGATGAACACGGCCGTGACGCAACTCGACACGGTACAGGTCGGCACTGGCCGCGCGCGACCGACGCGTGGAGTTGCCACGCCTGACATCAGCGGCACCGAGCACAACGTCGATGTCAGAAACGTCGATCCAGCGCAACAAGGCGATCTTGCGGCGATGGCGGCCACCATCCCTGGCGTAACACTCGTCCCGGGCGCCGACGGAGATCCGTCCGGCTTCTCCGTGCTTGGTCTCTCGCCCGATCAGAACGCCACGACGCTCAATGGAATGTCGTACAACGGCTCGACCGTTCCGCGCGATGCCGGCATCTCAACATCGGTCGTGACGAATCCATACGATGTGTCGCGCGGCGGATTCGCAGGCGCACAGCTCAACGTACGCTCGCAACCTGGCTCCGACTACATCACACGCTACACCAGCGTAAATGTCGACGCACCGGCTCTCCAGTGGACCGACGCGTCCGGTCGCGCGCTCGGACAACAATTCAGCAACGTGTCACTCGGTGGCCGAGTGTCGGGTCCGCTAGTGTTTGACAAGGCGTTTTATAATCTTGCATTTCAGGCTGGGCGAAGATCGAGCGATCTGCGCTCGCTCATCAGTACCGATGCACTCGGCTTGCAATCGGCAGGTGTGAGTCTAGACTCCGTCACGCGTCTCGTCAGTCTCCTGAGCCGGGAAGGAGTGCCGCTTTCAGCGCCTCAGATCGGGTCCAGTCGTGAAACGGATCAGGCTTCTCTGTTTGGATCGTTCGACTTCGCTCCACCGAGCTCCACTCGCGGAACGGCCATCAATGTCACGCTGAGCGCCAACCTGACCGGCCTGTCGCCCGCAGGATCATTGAACACGGAAATTCCAGCGCACGGGGGCGATCGCAAGTCCGCGCAGGGCGCGCTCCAGGTTGGGCACAGTACGTATTTCGGCGTCGGCATCCTGTCCGAAACGCAGGCAAGCGTTTCGACGTCCGCGAGCCACGGTGACCCCTTCACGGCGTTACCCAGTGCGAGCGTGCTCGTGGGATCGACGTTTGCCGATGGAAGCGGCGTCGTGCGCAACATCGGCTTTGGCGGGAACTCATTCCTCGGCACCCGTCAATCCACAACGACCGCCGGCCTCATGAACCAGCTCTCGTGGTTCAGCACTAACAACAAGCATCGCATCAAGCTCACCAGCGAGCTTCGCAACGACGCGTACTCGCAGGACCAGACGACCAACGCGCTGGGCACGTTCACCTTCAACTCGCTCGGCGATCTTGATGCGAACCAGCCCGCCTCGTTCACGCGTCAGCTGTCACGACGCGTGAGGAGCGGCAGCGATCACATCGAAGCGTTATCGCTGGGCGACGCGTACAGGCCGAGCACAACGTTGCAGCTGCAGTATGGATTGCGCCTCGATGCGAACCAGTTCAACACGGAACCTGTCACGAATCCCGATGTCGCGCGGGTTTTCGGAAGTTCGAACGATCACGTGCCGAGTCACGCGTACGTAAGTCCACGGCTCGGTTTCTCGTGGGCGTATGGAACTGGCGCACAGGTGGCGGCGTTCGCTGGAGCAGCGCGTGGACCACGCGCGGTCGTTCGCGGTGGCGTCGGTGTATTTCAGAGTGTTCCGCAGGCGACACTCATTGGCGGTGCACTGGACAACACCGGCCTGCCGGGAAGCATTCAACAGGTGTTCTGCGTCGGGCCTGCGACGCCGGTTCCGGACTGGTCCGCATACATCGCGAGCATCAACAGCATACCGACCACATGTGCCGACGGTACGAGCGGCACGCCGTTCGCGAACACCGCACCGTCGGTGACGCTGTTCGACAGGAGCTATACGGCACCGCGCAGCGTCCGATCAAACCTGCAGTGGAACGGCGCCGTGCTGGACAATCGCTTCAACGCCAGCTTTGAAGGCGTCCTGTCGATCAATCAACATCAGCCGAGCTTCGTGGATCTGAATTTCAATGTAGCACAGCAGTTCGTGCTTCCTGGAGAGGCAAACCGGCCCGTGTACGTATCGCCCGCGAGCATCGTGGCAAGCACGGGATCCATCGGCGGGACGGCCGGACGTGTGTCGCCACTCTTCTCCCACGTGACGGAGCTTCGCTCCGATCTTACGTCGCAAAGTCGGCAGTTCACTTTGCGGCTGTCGCCTATCGGTTTCAACACTCATTTCGCCTGGAGTCTCGCGTACATTCTCTCGAGCGTGCGCGAGCAGACGCGTGGGTTCACAAGCGCGTCGGGTGATCCGCGCGACGTCGAACAATCCCGGTCCGCATTCGACTCGCGGCATCAGATCACATACAGTCTCGTGTACAACGCGTTCGACTGGATACGCATGACATGGTTTGGCAATCTTCGCTCGGGAGCTCCATTCACTCCACAGGTTGCGGGTGACATAAACGGGGATGGGTACTCGAACGACCGCGCGTTCATCTTCGACCAGGCAAGGAGTAGCGATCCAGTCGCGACCGCGATACACTCGCTGGTTACGAGTGGATCGAGCGAAGCCCGGCACTGCCTTGCTTCGCAGCTCGGTCAGATCGCGCGGAGAAACAGCTGCCAGGGCCCGTGGACATCGACGGCGTCGCTGTCGTTCGCGTTCAACCCACTGAAGGTGAGGCTTCCTCAGCGCGCGCAATTGTCATTCGCGGTTTCGAATCCCCTCGGCGCCGCGGACTTGTTATTGCACGGGGAGAATAACTTGCGCGGCTGGGGACAGGTCGCGGTTCCCGATCAGACGTTGCTCTATGTTCGCGGCTTCGATCCGGTTTCGCGCAGTTACAAGTACGACGTCAACCAGCGCTTCGGGGCGACGAACGCTGCATTCTCGGCGATTCGTGCGCCCGTTACGGTGACCGCGATGCTCCGGATCGACGTAGGCCCGTCTCGCGAGCGCCAGATCCTTACGCAGCAGCTCGACCGCGGACGGACGCAGCCGGGTCAGAAGGTGAGCGAGACGATGCTCGAGATCACTCATGGAAGTGGCGACGTCCCCAATCCAATGACGTCGATACTCCAGCAGGCCGACACGTTGCACCTCACGGGGCGCCAGGCGGACAGCCTCGCGACTTTGAATCGCTGGTACTCCATCAAGCGTGACTCGATATGGAATCCGGTTTCGAAGTATCTGGCGGCGCTGCCGGATCACTACGATCAGGGCGAGGCCTACGCACGGTACCGGCGCGCGCGCGAAGCCTCGGTCGATCTCCTGCTTCCACTAGTTCCAGAGGTGCGGGGCGTGCTCACACCCGCGCAGCTGCGATTGCTGCCGGACTACATCCTCGCATATCTCGACACGCAGTATCTCGCATCGATTCGCTCGGGAACAATGGGCGTCGGTGGTAATGCCAGTCTCTTTCCATCGGTGCCGGGCGGTGGTCAGACGTTCATCATGCGATGACCCGTGCCGCCATCGCTCACTGGAGCTCGATCATGTCAATCCATTCACGCGTTCTCATCTCTCGCGTTCTCGTCATCCTGACGCTGACCAGCGGTTCTCTCGTTGCGCAGACCGCGCTGCCGCCGGTACGGCCTCTCGGGCAGATCACGGCGGCATCACCATCAGAGTTCGCCAGCATATCGTCGGTGCGCGTATTATCGGACGGGAGCGTACTGGTGAACGACCTGAGTGCGCGCAAGGTCACGCTGCTCGATCCCACCCTCGCGCACGGCACTATCATCGCCGATTCCACGAGTGCAACCTCGATGGCATACAGCTCTCGCCTCGGCGGCCTCATCGCGTATCACGGCGATACGACGCTGTTCGTAGATCCGCAATCCATGTCGATGCTGGTGCTCGACGGCGCTGGCAAAGTCGTAAGGGTGATGTCCGTGCCGAAGGCGCAGGACGCGACCTTTCTGATTGGCGGACCATTTGGAAACCCAGGCCTGGACGCTTCGGGGCGGCTCGTGTATCGCACGATGCTGCGGCCGAAGATGGCGCCCGGCGCTGACGGCAAATTCGCGATGGTGTCGGTAGACTCCGCGCCGATAATCCGGTTCGATCTCAACGAGCGTCGCGCGGACACCGCCGGTTACATCAAGGTTCCTGCACCTCACGTGAGTATGAATTCAAGCGAAGGAAGAATGCGGGTAACCATGCAGATGAACCCACTGAGCGTAACGGATGAGTGGGCGCTCCTGCCTGACGGAAACATCGCCGTAGTTCGCGGTGCGGACTTTCGTGTCGATCTGCTGAAGCCGGATGGTACGTTGGTGAAGGGCGAAAAGATACCATTTGAGTGGCAACGACTGACTGACTCGAGCAAGCAGGCGATTGTCGATTCCACGCGCAAGATCGTGGAAGAAGCGCGTACGCGTCAACTTGCCATCATGCAGGGAAATGCGCCGACCACAACGGGGTCGACTAGCAGCGCAACTCCTTCTGGAGGAGTCATGTTTCAGATGCGAGTCGAAAATGGTCCGCCGCCAGCAGGGGCACCGGCGACCCGATCAGGAGGAACGTCAATCGAGCTCCCGCCGGTCGAGTTTGTACCGCTCTCGGAGATGCCGGACTACCGGCCCGCATTTTCTGCCGGCGCGGTGCGCGCAGATGCAGAAGGTGATCTTTGGATTCGCACCTCCAGCCTGTTCAACGGGGCACAGGTCTACGACGTGGTGAACGGCAGCGGGCAACTCATCGATCGCGTCCAGCTCCCAACAGGCCGCACGATCGCAGGGTTCGGAAAGGGTGGTCTCGTATACCTGGCGGTCCGGGATGGAACCGTCGGCGTCCGACTCGAGAAGGCGCGCACGAAGTAGCGATGTGCTCGACTGAGTCCGATCGAATTATCGACCAACTCTCGATCTCAATGCCTGGAGCGTTCCCGTGATAGAGTGATTGCGACGCGACCGATGAGATCGTAAGGGATTGGCTCATCGAGCGGAAATTTGAGATTGCCCTTCTCGCCGCGATAACGAAGTAAATCTTTCTGCAGATTGGTATCTCCCTTCACGGGCGGGTAAATGCCAATGTGCTTCCTGAATGCGGCGAAATAGATGAACACTTCGTCCAGCTTGAACGCAGGCAGCCGATAGCTGATCGTTTCAACCGCTGCCGGAACGCTTGCTTTCACGATCCGCCGGATTTCTTCGATGATGAGTCGTGAATCGTGAGGCAGCGATGCGAGATAGCCATCGATGGTTGTGAACGTGGATTGCTTTTCCATGAGATCTCTCGATGCATTGCGTCAGACAGGCTAATGCGTGCCTCCAACCACCGGTAGCACGATGTGCGACGGCAGCTCGCGTGACGCATACACGCGTTGTGTCGCCTTCTGAAAATCACCTGCACTCGCAGCGTAGATACTCGGCACATACCGCTGTGGGTTGCGGTCGATCAACGGGAACCAGGTGGACTGCACCTGAACCATCAGACGATGTCCCTGCTTGAACACGTGATCGCGATCGCGCAGCGGGATCTTCCACTCGACCGGTTTATTGGCCGGTAGCGCACTCGGGTGCTCGTAGCTCGTGTTGTAGCGTCCGCGGCGAACTTCCATGGCTATCGGCAGCTCGTAACC
>DATNCZ010000073.1:0-8178 GCA_035553335.1 Gemmatimonadaceae bacterium | reverse complement strand
ACTATGTTCTGGCAATGTGCGGCATCGACGGCAGCGGCAATCTGAACAGTGATTACCGATGCCTCGGCTGGATCGAGGTGGCCTTTTGTTTTGGCGTATCTTTCCAGCAGTTCGCCGGCAGCCCATTCGATGGCGAGGAATGGGATTCCGCCTTCGGCTTCGCCTGTTTCGATCGTGCGAACGACGTTGCCATGTTCTACGCGAGCACCGAACTTCGCTTCGCGGATGAACCGCGCGACGGCAGTAGGATCCTGTCGTAGACGCTCTCGCAGCACCTTGAGCGCTACACGCCCATGCTCGGAGTGATGCGCTTCGTAAACGGCGGACGTACCGCCTTCACCGACCTCTCGGTCGATCGCGTACCCGGCGATCGTCGTTCCGACCAGATTTTCTCGTGGCACTCGGCGAACCTAATGCGAATTGGGCGGCGGGGACAGGGGCAGGACGCTATATAATACGTAATGATCGTGCGATGCCTTCGCTGCCCTCACATCCATGGACCAGTGCATGACAGTGATGTCGCTCAGATGGCTCAGACTTGGCGCGGTGGTATTTCTAGCGGCGTGCGCCTCGGGTAACGCTGCTGGTCCTGGGTCCGGGGGTAGAGATCCCCTGCAGAGCTACGACCCGAACCGTGCCTCGACGGCAGGGGATACGGGGGTGTTTGCTACCATCTATGGCAGGATGGGACTCGCGGCATCGGGTCCGCCGATCTTCTTTGTCGGTGACGTTGCCTACTTCGCCACCAGGTCGCCCGACACGACGCTTGTCGTCGTTGGAATGTCGCTGCCGAACAAGGGCCTGTCCTTCAGGAAGGATCCGGATGGCTACTCGGCCAGCTATGCCGTGGATCTCACACTGGAGAACGGCGCTGGTATGGTAGCCCAGTCTCGGGACAGCGAGTCGGTGCGTGTGCCGACGTTCAGGGAAACGTCCCGGACCGACGAGAGCGTGATATATCGCAGAGCATTCCGTGTGGTTCCTGGCAGTTACTCGTTGACCTATGCGGTACGAGATGGAAGCGGCCAGCGTAGTGCGGGCCAACGCCAGTCGATCGCTGTTCCGAAACTGTCGACCCCGGCACTATCCACTCTCGAGCCGGTATACGAGGCAAAGTCACGGCAGAACATGGACTCGGTGCCGTCCTATCTCCCCGCTCCACGTGCGTCTTACCTGTTCGGCGTCGATGACTCCGCGGCGGTGTACCTGGAGTCATATGGCGCAGCCGGTCCGGTCTCCATGCAGGTTCGTACTCCGGACGGCAAGGTCGCCTGGCAAGGAAGCAGGACACTTTCAGCGCAAGGTGCCGGCCTTGCGTCGGGCATTGTAACTGTTCCGCTCGTTCATGCCGATGTGGGCATCGGGACCATCATCGCAACGCTGCCTGGATCGCCCGATACCATCGGTACACGGATGTTCGTCGGGTTCGGTCCCGATCTTCCAGTGTTGTCATTCAAGGACATGTTGGGGTATCTGCGTTTTTTCAGCACTCCGGACAAACTGAAACCGCTGTACGACGCGAAGCCAGAGGAACGCGGTGCACGATGGACTGCGTTTCTGCACGCGACCGATCCAAATCCGTCGACGCCACAGAACGAAGCGCTAGACGACTATTTCGGGAGGATTCGTGATGCCAATGCGATTTTCATTACCGATACCCCGCGCGGGTGGTTGTCGGATCGCGGCATGGTGTTCGTGAGCCTTGGTGCACCGACCAACTCGTACGAGGATTACGGGTCGATGTACATGGGAGACATCGGGGTGGTGAATCAACTGTCAACGCGTGTGCGGATTCTCGTGTGGGAGTACAGTCAGTACCAGACACGCATCATATTCTACGATCCCAACGACACCCGCCAGTGGCGCCTTACACGACCGAGCATGGCGGTGTTCCAATCATTACTCGCGCGCATGACCAACAGATAAATGGACGTAGAGCTACCACAATCACCAAGACTGTTTCTGGTCGATGGCTACGCGCTGATCTACCGTGCCTTCTTTGCCTTGATATCGCGTCCCCTCACGACGAGCCGTGGGGAGAACACGTCCGCAGCATGGGGAATTGCAAATTTTCTGCAAAGGCTACTGAATACACACCGTCCGGAATATCTGGGATGGGTGCATGATTCGGGTCTGTCGTTCCGTCACGAACGATACCCTGCCTACAAGGCTACGCGCGAGAAGCTGACCGAGGAACTCCAGTCGGACTTCGATCGCGGCATGGAGCGGGTCAGCTCGCTCCTTTCAGCGTATGGGATTCCGATTCTGTCGCTGGAGGGTTACGAAGCCGACGACGTAATCGGAACGTTGGTAAGGAAATCCGTGGACGCCGGCGTCAACGTTGTCGTCATATCCGGAGACAAGGATTTTCAGCAGCTGGTGCGTCCAGGGGTGTGGTTATTGAATCCCGGGCGTGGTGGTCCAGCGAGTGTCGAAGAACACTGGGTTGGTGTGGAGAATGGCGCTGAGCGGCTCGGTGTACCACCGAGTTTCGTCACGGACTATCTGTCTCTTGTTGGTGATTCGTCGGACAACGTGCCAGGCGTGAAAGGAATCGGCGACAAGACTGCATGTGAATTGGTGGGTACCTATGGTCACCTCGAGGAAATTCTCGCACACGCTTCGGAGATCACGAAGAAGCGACCGCGCGAGGCTCTTCTCGAACATGCCGAGAACGCGCGCCTATCGAAGGAACTCGTCACGATTCGTGACGATCTTCCGGTCGAATTTGATCTCGACACGTTGAGGGTCGGCGCGCCCGACAACGCAGCCCTGGCACAACTATATGTCGAGCTGGAGTTTCATACGTTCGCCAAGGAAGCCGCTGGCGCTGTCGAAGCGCCAAAGGTCACCCAGTCGGCAAAGTACAGTACAGTAGAAACTCTGGCGGAAGTCGAGCGAGTCGTACGTAAGGCACGGAAGGCGCGTACGATCGCGGTCGACACGGAAACAACCATCGATCCAGGATCGCCATCGAAGGTCGATCCACTCAGATCGCATCTCATTTCGATATCCATCGCGGTGGCGCCCGGCGAGGCATACTACTTTCCGTTCGCGCATACCGACGCTACCAGTCATCAAGGAGAGCTGCTCGGTACAGAGAGCAAACCGCCGTCGAACGTGAAGAACCTTCCGGCGCTCATGTCGGATGCAATGAAGCCGCTCCGGGATCTGCTGGAAGACGAGTCCGTTTCTAAGACGCTGCAGAACGCGAAGTATGACATGCTCGTCCTGCGTAGTGAGGGCGTGGCTCTTCGCGGTGTCGAGTTCGATACCATGATCGCCAGTTACGTCCTGGACCCAGGTCGTCGGTCGCATTCCCTCGACATGTTGGCGCTCGAGTTCCTGGATCACACGATGACGTCATACGTCGACGTGTGTGGCAAGGGAAAATCGGAGATCACATTCGACCGGGTGCCCCTGGACATCGCTCGGGATTATTCGTGCGAGGACGTCGACATGACGCTGCGGATGCGCCAGCATTTCGAGCCACAGCTCGACGCCCACGAGCTCACTCCTCTCTTCAAGGAAGTGGAGATGCCGCTCATCAGCGTTCTCGCCGAGATGGAATGGAACGGCATCGCAATCGATTCCCAACGATTTGCGACACTGAAGGAACGGTTTCAAAGGGAACGCGAACTCGTACAGCTGCAGATCTACAAGGAAGCAGGCGAGGAGTTCAACATTGGATCCAACGTGCAGTTGCGTGAGATCCTGTTCAACAGACTGAAGCTTCCGGTGCTGAAGAAGACGTCGACGGGTCCTTCCACCGACGCGAGCGTCCTGCAGGAACTCGCCGAGGAGGGGCATCGTCTCCCGTCGTTGTTGATGGAATACCGGGAGCTCGCCAAACTGGAGAGCACGTATCTGGACACCCTACCGCGGTCAGCGAATCCGAAAGACGGAAGGGTTCATACGTCGTTCAATCAGACGGTAGCCAGCACCGGCAGGCTGTCGTCGAGCGATCCGAATCTTCAGAACATTCCGATCCGCAGGGAACTTGGCAGGGATATCCGGCGTGGTTTCGTACCGCGTACCGGGTGGACGTTGCTCGCTGCCGATTACTCCCAGATCGAATTGCGGTTGCTCGCACATCTGTCACGTGACAGCAATTTTGTCGAGGCATTCAATGCTGGTGGTGATATTCACAGGCAGACCGCGTCGATCATCTTCGACGTACCGCTGGAGTCGGTTACGCCGGAAATGCGCGGTCGTGCAAAAACCATCAACTTCGCGACGATTTACGGTCAGGGACCGCACGCGCTCTCCAGACAGCTCGGCATCACCCATGCCGAAGCGCGGGATTTCATAGCGAAGTACTTCGAGCGGTTCGAGGGCGTCAAGCGATACCTCGACTCGATGGTGGAGTTCGCGCGTGAGCATGGATACGTGCAGACGATCTTCAATCGTCGCAGGTACATTCCGGAGTTGCGAGAAAGGAACTTCAACATGCGTGCGTTTGGAGAGCGCACCGCGGCAAATTCGCCGATCCAGGGTTCGGCCGCCGATCTCATCAAGATCGCCATGATTCGTGTGGACGAGTCTTTTCGCGAACGGGGCTTTGAAAGCCGGATGCTGCTACAGGTTCACGATGAGCTCGTCTTCGATGTCAAGCCATCGGAGCTCGATGATGTGCGCGAAGTGGTTGTCTACCAGATGGAGCACGCCGCCGAGCTTTCGGTACCTCTGGTCGTGGACGTGGGAATTGGCGACAACTGGCTCGATACCAAGCTGTGAGCTCGAGCAACCATTGCTCGGTCTCAGAACCGTTTCGGAAAGCGTTCCGTGTACGCAGCGTAGTATGCGCCGGTAACGAGTGATGCGAGAAACACGAGCCCGACGACTCTGCCGAATAGCGCCCAGATAATTGGGACTTCGATCAGGTAGGACACCAGGGTTGCCGCAAGGCCGAGGGTCATGGTGTACATCGCAATCTCACCGACGTCGCCGCTGAGCCTGAGCGCCTGGCGGCGCGCGATGCGGAGCGGGATATCGTGCATCACTCGTCCCCACCAGGCTGCGGTACGTATCAGGATGTTCTGACGGGTCTCCACGGGTTCGTTCAGCGCTCCTACATCTCCGGTAAATGAAACCGTCTGAAGCCTGTTTGCGACGTCGTGTGTAAGCCGACGCACATCGTCATCCGCCCAATCGTCCATAGCTATGGGCTCGCCAATCTGTACGGACACGACTGTATTCGGCTCCGCCTTGTCGGCAAAGGTGGTTCCGATCGGGACTATCCGAATATCGTGCACGTTTGCCTCACGTGCTCGCAGTGCGACGCGTGCGAGGCCGGTCCTTAGCGGCGCAAGTTCCGGATCATTATGGCTCGTTCCTTCTGGAAACAGGAGCACGGCTCCGCCAGCGCGCAACTCTTCGATGATTGCTTCGAAAGAACGACGGTTGCGAAGCGGGTCATGCGCAACAGCCCGATCCGAGGCGCGGCTGAGTGGTACGATGTGAGCTACCTTCATCAAGGCCGCGCCGGCGAGGGTGTCACCCAGTGTGGCCTTTGCGGTGATGCGCACTTCGCGCGGAACGACGTCAAGTGCCAGCATTGCATCGACGAGCGCGTTCTGGTGATTCATCGCCACCAGAATCGGACCGTGCAACGGGATACGGTCCAATCCGGTGATGCGTATGTCGCTGTAGAACCAGTGCAAGCCGATTCCGCTGAGCCAGCGTGCCAATCGTTGAATCATTCCAGTCGGTTATAGCGAGCCGGACGGCGTCTGTGTTCCTGGAAAGTTGTCCGGGACACCACGCATGATAAGTAGCGCTATACACATCGCGATGGCCACAGTTGCGACTCCGGCGCGGTATGCGATGCCCTTGCCGAAGCTCGGCATCAGTCCGTCAACGGCCAACGCCCACACCAATGGTCCAACAATGGCTGCCGCTCGTGCCGAGAGTACCATCAGTCCGAAGAATCGTCCCGCCTCTTCGTCAGGGATCAACCGCAGCAGCATCGGACGCTCGGCCACGTTCACTCCACCATAGATAAAGCCGATCATTGCACCAACTATCCAGAACGCCTGACGTGACGGCGCGGCAATCATCGCAATGAGCAGTACGACCCAGGCGCAGAGCACGGTCATGAGTGTATTCTTTGGTCCGATGAAATCGGTTAGCCTTCCCCACAGCCATGCCCCGAATACAGCAGGAATCGTGAGCACGACAAATAGTGTCGTTTCACTTCCACTCTTGAATCCCATCGCCACCACGGCGTACAACGCCATGAAGCTGATGATCGTTCCCATTGCGTCCTGATATACGAACGAGGCGATGATAAACCTGAGAACGCCGGGATACTTGCGTGATTCCCGAATCGTATTTGCCACGTCGTGGAATGCTTGTCGCCACGGTATGGTCTGGCGCGTACGTACCGGGAAGTGATCCCGACAGAATACGAACAGCGGGATACTGAACACGAGATACAGCAATGCCGTTGGTGCGAATGTCGCAACGCGGCCGCCCGATCTGGCGAGCGGAAACACTGTACGCAGGGTGTGCATGAACGTACCTGGGAGCTGTCCAAGCACAGGGAGCGACCCGTCGAAGAATGGCTTGATCATGAGCACACCGAGGATGGATCCCGTATATCCGAGAATCGCGCCGAGTCCGGACAGACGTCCCCACTTGTCTGGTGGGGCCAGCTCGGGCAGCATCGCGTTGTAGAATGGAAGCGCGCCCTGATAGGCGTAGTTCGCGACGACGAATGCAGCGATCACGAAAACCAACGGAAGTCCGGATATTACAAATCCGGTAGCACCAGCTGGGTTCAGCACTGAATCCCCAACGCGAGGTATCAGGTATTGGCCGACGGCGCCGATGGCGACCGTCGCAAGCACGGCGACCAGGGTGAATCCAACCACCCAGGGCTTGCGTCGTCGCGTTACGTCGGAAATCGCGCCGAGGACAGGTATGGACAGCATTACCAGAACGGAAGCGATCCCATTTCCGACGGCTACGTCGGTATTCGAGCCGTGAAGATCAGATACCAACCACACGGCGAAATACAAAGTCGCGATGTTCATCGAGAAGATGGTATTTGCGAACTCGTATAGCGCCCAGCTCCAACGCTCTCTTGCAGGAGCCTGATTCAGTACGAGAGCTGTACCTGGCTCTTCTGTTCCCGACGGATCATGTACTATGGCTGTCATCGGCCTCAAATTAAGGCGCCCAGGTGGATGGCGCTTTCAGTGTGGACTGATTCTATCAAGCGGGGGAGTGAGCTCTTGCATCTGGTCGGCTCGTCAAACGTGGTAGCCCGGCATGTAAAATCTTCTGTCGCCTGCATGGTAGCGACGGTAGCCATTATGTCAGCGCGGTCTGGTGCACAGGCCGCGAGGGGGCCGGCAGCCAATTTGCCGGCTCCGCTGGTCGACTCGAGTTCGATTGCCCGTCCCGCTGACCGTCACTGGTCCTATGGGGCATGGTTCGCTGGTGGGACTCACGAGCCTATCAAGACGCGTGAAGGTCACATGGAAGACCGTGCGCTCTATGTAGCCGGCGTCAGCGCTGTCCGGTTAATCCGTCGGTGGCAATTCGGCGAAGTCAGCATCACTCCAACTCTGGTTCCAGCGATAATCGCGACGGCAAACAGGGAATACGAAACAGTGTTTTACAATGGAGGCGGGATTGGGCTCCTGCCCTACAAGAAGACGGCGTTCGGAGCTGGTCTGATTCCGATCGCCGTTGAAGCCACGCTGCATCTGTCAGACAGGACTGGTATCGTCATTGGCGGGGGTGGCGGAGCCGCGTACTTCGACCGCCGAATCCCGGATCCCGCTGAAACCCGGTTCAACTTCCTCGCGGATGGCCATACCGGCATGTATCTCCACTCCAGCTTCGGAACGGCCACCTTTGGATTCAGATTGCAGCACATATCGAACGGTGGCACCGGGCGCATCAACCCGGGAATGGATACGCGGATGTTGTACATCGGATTCAGGCCTTAGCTCTGCTCTAACTCTGTTCGAAGTCCTGTCTTCCAAGCGCCGCCGGCGAGTTGGTTCTTCCGTGCGTAACGGCCAGCGCAACTAGTGTAAGGACGTACGGAAAGGCGAGAAATAGTTGATAAGGGAGGTTACTCCCGGTTGCCTGAAAGAAGAATTGCAACGCGCTCGCAGCTCCGAACACGAGCGCCGCAAGCGCGGCGCCGAGCGGGTTCCATCG
>DATNCZ010000072.1:0-3616 GCA_035553335.1 Gemmatimonadaceae bacterium | reverse complement strand
TCGGGGCGACGTGTAGTAGTCGTCGCGAGTCGCTTCAACGAAACGATCACACGTCCGCTCGTAGACGGTGCCCTGGAGGCGCTGGTCGCGCACGAGGTGGCGTTCGACGACATCGACGTGGTCTGGGTGCCCGGCGCGTGGGAGCTGCCGCTCGCCGCGCGGCGCGCATTGGAGAGCGGACGCTACGATGCACTCGTCGCACTTGGCGCGGTCATCCGGGGCGATACGCCGCACTTCGATTTCGTTGCGGGTGAGGCGTCTCGCGGCCTCGCGCTGGTGTGCATCGATGCCGGTATCCCGATCGGCTTCGGGCTGTTGACCTGCGACACCATGGATCAGGCGCTCGCTCGCGCTGGCGGCGTACACGGAAACAAGGGCTGGGATGCCGCCGTAGCGGCGCTCGAGACGACCGACGTCCTGGATCAGATCGAGCCAGCCGATGAGGGTTGAGTCGCGCGCGCGCTCACGCGCGCTGCAGGCGCTGTATGCGTGGGACATGCGGGATGGCACCGCGCTGGATCGCGTTGCGCAGCAGGTGTGGGACGATCTCGTCGTTTCACAGGAAGAGCAGCAATTTGCCGGATTCCTCGTTCGCATCCTGATGGCACGCGGCGATGAAATCGACAGGTCGCTGAGTGCCGTAACGACCAACTGGCGGCTGAGCCGCATCGGCGCGATCGAGCGATCGGTGCTGCGACTCGCGATCGCCGAACTGTTGCAGGGCACCACGCCACCGCGCGTCGTGATCAAGGAATCAGTCCGGCTTGCAGAACGTTACGGGAGCGAGCAGAGCGCGCGCTTCGTGAACGGAGTGCTCGACGCGTACGCGCGCCAGCAGGGTATGCTCTGACCGTTGCGCATACTCGTCGTCAACTGGCAGGATCGTGAGAACCCGCACGCTGGCGGTGCGGAGCTGCATCTGCACGAAGTATTCGGCCGCATAGTCGACATGGGTCACGCAGTCGATCTGTTGTGCAGCGGCTTCGCCGGCGCTGCGAGCGACGTGATCCTGGACGGAATTCACGTGCATCGTGTCGGCTCGCGTTTTTCCTTCCCGCTGCACGCCCACAGTGCATACCAGGCGCTGGTCGCGAAGCACGACTACGACATCGTCGTCGAAGATCTGAACAAGATTCCGCTCTATACGCCGCGGTGGAAACCGCGCAAGCTCGTCGTCATCACGCACCATCTGTTCGGCACAACTGCGTTCCGGGAGGAGTCGGTGCCGGTTGCCGCGGCAACGTGGCTCGCCGAACGCCCGTTGGGCATCGGATACCGTGGTGTTGCATTTCAGGCAGTCAGCCAGAGCACCCGCGATGATCTCGTAGTTCGCGGCATTCCCGCCGATCGCATCGAGGTCATATACAACGGAGTCGACGTGGAGACCCTCACGCCTGATCCGAACGTACGTTCGGAGACTCCCTTGTTCTCTTATCTGGGCAGGCTGAAGCGCTACAAGCGGGTCGATCTCGTTGTAAGAGCCTTCGCCTTGCTCGATGCGCGCGAAGCTCGCCTGGAGATTGCAGGCAAGGGTGATGATCGTGACCGGCTGGAATCACTCGTGACAAAACTCAATATCGAGGACCGGGTTCGATTCCTGGGGTATATCACGGAAGTGGGAAAGCGGGATCTGTTGCGGCGTTCATGGGCGACTGTTCTTGCCTCTCCCAAAGAGGGCTGGGGAATCAGTAACTTGGAGTCAGCAGCGTGCGGTACACCGGTGATCGCCGCGGACTCGCCTGGCATCAGGGAGTCGGTGGTTGATGGCGATACCGGTTTTCTTGTCCCGGGTTCGGATGTGGCTGCATATGCGGCCGCCATGAGAGGGTTGCTTGATTCACCAGAGCTCGTCACGACCTTAGGAGCCAACGCACGCCGTTTCGCCGAAACCTTTACATGGGAACGCGCAGCGGCAGAGACGTTGGCACATCTCCAACATGTAGCCAGGGGAGAGTAGCATGGAAATCCAATTCCACGGACATCAGGCCGAGATCACGGACGGGCTTCGCATGAAAGCGGAGGAGGGAGTTCAGAAGTTGATGGAGCATCTCGGCAGACCAGTCGACGCAGACGTCTGGGTGAGCGAGGACGGCGTCAAGAAAACCGTGGAACTGGTGCTGCGTGCACCGCACTTCGACAATCTCGTCGCGAAGGGTGAAGGGAAGTATCACGAGCCGGCGTTGACCAACGCGATCGCCAAGCTGGACGCGCAGATTCGCCGCCTCAAGACTGCGAAGAAGAAGCAGGTTCACGAGGCCGAGCTGCGCGCGTGACGCGCCATCCCACTGTCGGCGAGCTGTTTGAACGGCTCGCCGACCCGCTGCAACTCGATGATCTGGGCGGCGGCGTGGGACTCCAGCGCCATCTACCGGGACCGGAGATCTCCAGTCCCGGCCTGGCGCTTTCGGGTTACGTCGGACGCTTCGTATCGGATCGGCTTCAGGTGCTCGGCGAGACGGAGGTGAGTTATCTCAACTCACTCGATCCCGCGCGGCGCGAGGAGATCATCAAGCTGTTCTTCTCCTTCCATCTTCCGGCCGTATTCATCACGAAGGGCCAGGAGCCGCCGGACGGATTGCGCGAGCAGGCGCGTAACGCCGAAACGGCGCTGATTCGCACGGCGATGTCGACGGCCGAATTCTACAGCGGCGTGAAACCCGCGCTGGAGGAATTATTCGCTCCGACAACCACGCTGCATGGCTCGCTCGCTGACGTTTACGGAGTGGGCCTCTTCTTTACCGGCGCGAGCGGAATCGGAAAATCGGAGTGCGTGCTGGATCTCGTCGAGCGGGGCCACCGTCTGGTCGCCGACGATCTGGTGATCGTGTCCCGGCGCGGCCACGACCTGCTCATCGGGCGCGCGCACGAGATGGCCGCGCACCACATGGAAATTCGGGGCGTCGGACTCATCAACATCCCGTCCATCTTCGGCATTCGCTCGGTGCGGCAGCAGAAGCGCATCGAAGTCGTGGTGCATCTCGAGACCTGGGATCGCAACGCTCCGGTGGAACGCACCGGTCTCGACACCTCCACGGCGAGCATTCTGGGCGTCGAGATTCCCAAGATCACCATACCGCTGAATCCCGGGAAAAACATCACGGTCATAGCGGAGGTGATTGCAATGAACCATCTTCTGCACTACTCCGGAATAAATCCGGCGGAACAGTTCAATGAGCGCCTGATCCAACGGATGCAGAAGGCATCAGCGATCCGGCGCTACCTGCAGGAGGATGTCGAGTAGATGGATCCTGACGTCGCGCCGCGCGCGATTGTCGCCGGACACGGTGCACTTCCAGGCGGTCTGGTCTCCGCCGTCGAACAAATAACAGGACGCGGTAATGCTCTCATTCCGTTCTCCAACGTCGGGTTGGGAGGGGCGGAGATCGAGAGCGGGCTGCGCGATCTGTTGGCGTTGCATGGTGTGAACGTCGTATTCACCGACCTGCCAGGCGGCAGCGCGACATTTGCCGCGCGCCGCGTGCAGCACGATACCCCGGGCCTCATTGTCGTAACCGGCGTCAGCCTTGCCGCGCTGATGGATTTCGTCTTCTGCGATGCGGAGATGCCCGCCGGTGAATCGACTGCACGTGCAGTCGAGAAGGGACGCGCAGCCATT
>DATNCZ010000071.1:0-9023 GCA_035553335.1 Gemmatimonadaceae bacterium | reverse complement strand
CCGACAGGGTGAGAACGCCGGCGTCAGTGTGTCCAGCGGCCAGACCGAAGCGGACTGGCGCGCCATGGCGCAGCTTGAGGAGCGTACGGCGCATGCGCATGGCGTGCCGGCGCCGCCGCGCCGATTCTTCCTCGGCCTGTGCCGCGACTTGCAGCGGGCCGGACTGGCCGAGCTTTATCTGGCGCGAATGCCGGCTCACGACCTCGTGGCTGCCATGATCGTCTGGAGAGGATGGCGCGAATGGATTTACGCATTCGGCCCCTCGCGGCCCGAGCTGCGCGCGTTTCGACCCAATCACGTGCTTCTCTGGCGTGCGCTGCGCGATGCGATGACGGCCGGAGTCACCTTTGACCTTGGCCGTGCCGCGCCCGAACAGTCGGGACTGGTGGAATTCAAGCGCCGCTGGGGTGCCGTCGCAATGCCGCTTGCATACGACTACTGGCCAGGCGCCGCGGGTCTCAATGTCGCGCGCCGCGATACCGGCTCGCTGGCCCTGGCCGCACGACTGTGGGCACGCATGCCCGCGAGCGTCGCGCGCCGCGGGTCCGCGCTCTATCGTTACCTCGGATGACACCATGACGTTCGCTCGGCGGCTCAGAAAGAAGAGTCTCAAGCGATGGGCGCGCAATGCGTTCTTCCCCGCTTGGCGCGTTCACCTCCTCCGTTGGTGCGGCTACCAACTGGGACAGGAGGTCTACATTGCGGACGAGTTGATCATCGTTGAGGAACTCGCGCAACGTGACAACCTGATAATTGGCGACCGCGTCAGCTTTGGACCGCGAGTCACGATCGTGACCTCATCGCACCCGAATCGCTCCCTGATTAGGCCTGTCGCTCCAGTGGCGTCCGGAAGAGTTGTGATCGACGCCGACGCCTGGATTGGCGCCGGCGCGATCATACTCCCCGGCGTTCACGTTGGGCGCGGAGCCGTGATCGGCGCCGGAAGCGTGGTCGCGAGTGACGTGCCCCCGCTCACCGTTGTCGCGGGACAACCCGCGAAAGTGCTGCGCACGTTGGCCGTACCACCGGGATGGTCGTGATCCGGCTTCCCGATTTCGCAATGCCCGTATCGAGCGCCGACCGGTACGCGCTCGACCTCCTGGTAGATCTATCGCGCCTGGTACCGGTAGATGGCGCTGGTACCGATGCGGTCAGAATACAGGTGGTGGACGGATCATCCCCAGCGCACGCGCGCTTCGAGCCGTCGGAGGGCACGGTGATGGTCCGGCGCAGCGTGTTGCGATGGATCGTTGACGTCGCCGGTTCCGCGATTGAGCAACGCTCAACCGCAGTGGACCGATATGGGCGGGTACCATCATCAGAGAACCCCCTTGTCAGCTCGCACGCGGAGCGCGATCCTGTCGTCTCGCGCACGGCAATTGAGTTCCGCGATACAGTAATCGCGGCCGCCGGCCAGCGCCCGATCCGCTTTGTCGCGCCCTGGCCCAATGGTCACCGCTGGGCTGCCGCACTCACGCACGACCTGGACATCGTGACGTGGTGGCCAGTCTTCTCGCTTTTCCGCATCGGGGAGCTTGTGCGCAAGGGAAATTTCCGGACCGCTATGCGATCGGCTCGTTCCGCGATCGCCGCCGCAGGCCGCGCGCCCGTCATGGACGCAGTGCAAGAGCTCCTGCACATTGAGCGCGAATTGGGGATTACCTCGACCTGGTTCATCCTCTGCGGCACACCTACGGCACGAAGCATGCGCGCAGGTGATCTGACGTATCGGCCAGAGTCACCCAGTGTCCGCGCGATAATTGCGGCGCTGCTTGAGTGCCAGCATGAGGTCGGCCTGCACGGCAGCTTCGACACTCTCGAATCAACGCGCGACTTCACGGAACAGCGCGCGCGATTGGAGAAGATCACTGGTGCGTCAGTCACCGGCGGACGGCAACACTTTCTGCGAATGCGCCCGGGGCTCACACAGCGTGCCATGCGCGCGGCCGGGTTCCGCTACGACGCATCCTTCGGATTTCCCGACCGCAGTGGCTTCCGTCTTGGCGTCGCTGACGTGATCCCCGCATGGGACGACGCGGCGGGCACTCCCGCCGCTCTCGATGAGGTTCCACTGGTGTGGATGGATCGCACACTGAGCAAGTACCACGGACTGGAAGATCCCCGTGCCTGGACCAGGGACGCGTTGGAAACCGCCATGACGGCGCGATCGGTGGAGGGGCTCTGGGTGGGACTCTGGCACCCGAACCTGGTTTCCGCCCTCGGTTTCCCCGGCGGGCCCGAGGCATATCGAGCATTCGCGACGGAGCTCCTGGCCGTCAATCCGTACATCGCATCACTGGACGACCTGGTACTGTGGCGGCGCGCGCGACGTGCGGTACGAATCGCCCGTGTCTCGCCGAGTGGCGTAGTTGAAGCATACTCCCTGAACACGAGCCCGGCACAGCGCATGATGCTGGAAGATGCGCGGGGACGAGCGCTCGAGCGCGTGCAGGTTGGAGTCCCCGGCCTGGCGCGACACGATGGCTGACGCGTCGGATCGAGAGTAATGACGCCGTCTCCTTGCACGCGCCGGACAGTGCAACGATCTTTCGCGCGGCCGCATTGGCGTGTGCGCGTCGGCCACCGTCGTCGTTTGATATCCATGGATGACACGCGCTCGCGCGACGCCGCGCGCCCGGACTGAGCAAATATGGAATCGTGACAAAATCACCGACACCAGTGGCACGTGCCATGACCTCGCCCATGTCGCCGGGAGCGAAAGCGGACCCTCCTGTCTCGCCGCGCTTCGCACTGGGATGTGCATCGGTCGTCTACGCGCTGGCTACGCTCTGTCTATCCTATCCTGCGCTCGCAGGTCGTTTTCTCGTGAGTCCGCACAGCGATCAGTATATCGCTGGCTACGCATTCAGGGAATTTGGCGCCGCGATGCTCCGCCACGCTGGCCACTTCCCGCAATGGAATCCGTACCTCATGGGTGGAGTGCCGTACATCGGCGCCATGGCTGGAGACATCTTCTACCCCACGTTTCTTCTGCGTCTCGCACTTCCGACGGATGTCGCCTTGACGTGGTCCTTCATTATCCACGTCTTCCTGTGCGGACTGTTCACGTACGGCTTTCTCCGCGCGGCGGGATTGGGCTTCGAGGGCGCACTCATCGGCGGCCTTGCGTATCTGCTCTGTGGTCCCGTGGCCTCCCTGGTCTCACCCGGCCACGATGGAAAATTGTACGTCAGCGCCATGCTCCCGGCCGCACTATGGCTGTTGACCATAGGCCTGCGAGACGGACGTCGCTTCGCGTGGGGGTTGCTGACACTCGTGATCGGTCTGGCGGTACTCAGCCCGCATCCGCAGCTGCTTCAATACATGCTGATCACGTGTGGGTTCTACGCGCTGTACGTAGCATTCTGGAGCCCAATTGAAACACGCCCGGACCGCAGCACCGCACTGCGTCGCCTCGGCGCGGCGCTCGGATGCATAATTCTTGGCGCGGCCATTGGTGCCATACAGTTTCTGCCAGTACGCGAGTATGTGCCATGGTCTCCGAGAGCCGGAGGAGCTGGATGGGAACATGCCGTTTCGTACTCCATGCCTCCAGAAGAACTCATTAACACCTACCTACCCCAGTTCTCGGGAATACTAGATCACTACTGGGGAAGAAATGTCATTCACCTCCATTCCGAATATCTGGGTGCGGCTGCGCTGGTGCTGCTTGGCCTCGCCTTCCTGGCAAAGGCTCCGGCGCGCCGGCGATTCACCTGGTTCTGGTCCGCCGTGCTCGTGATCTCCGTGCTGTGGGCACTCGGCGGATATACGCCGTTCTATCATCTTATCTATGCGATCGTACCGGGAACCAAGTTCTTTCGCGCGCCAAGCACCATGCTCATGGTGGTTGGCTTCTCGACCGCGGTACTCGCGGGGGTTGGGGCGGACGTAGCGCTTGCGCGCCAGTTCACCAGGCGATACCTGATGGGGTGGCTACTGGGTGCATGCGCCATTACGGTGCTCGCATCGATCGGTGGCTTCACGAACCTGGGGCTATCGATTGCTGGACCGCAGCTGAGCGCCGTCGTGCAGGCGAATTCTGGCGCGGTGATCTGGGGAGCCTGGCGTTCATTCGTGTTCGTCGCGCTCCTCTGCGGTGCACTCTTCCTTTACTTGGAGCGGAGACTGAAGCGGACAACAGTCTTCTGGCTGCTCTCGGCAATCGTGGCGTTGGACCTGTGGACGATCCTTCGACTGTACTGGCTGTTCTCCGCTCCTGCGAGCGTCCTTTACGCAACAGACCCAACAATCGAGTACCTCAAGCAGCTGGATCAGCCTGTTCGCGTGCTGACGGCGGCGTTGGGTCCGGACGCGCCGCGGCGTGATCCATTTCTTGACGGCGACGCACTCATGGTGCACCGGATTCGGAATACTCTTGGCTACCACGGCAATGAACTGGGCCGGTATCGGCTGCTGGATGGCTATGCGAACGGTTATCAGATCGCGCTCGGGAGCCCGAATTTCTGGAGCCTCACCAATACCCAGTATCTGCTCACGAACCTTGACAGCATCCCCCTCGCGGGCTTCCGAAAGGTAGTTGGTCCCGTGAAGAACGCGGCCGGCTCCGCCGTGTCGCTGTACCGGCTGCCAGGCGACGAGCCGT
The DNA here is from genome assembly GCA_035553335.1 of Gemmatimonadaceae bacterium. Classification (GTDB taxonomy): domain Bacteria; phylum Gemmatimonadota; class Gemmatimonadetes; order Gemmatimonadales; family Gemmatimonadaceae; genus Fen-1247. Next base: position 4,417 of record DATNCZ010000071.1, on the reverse strand, counting down.
TCGCCTGGGTGGCACCGGTGATTGTCAGGGCGCCCGACGAGTCCGTACTCTCGACGGTTCTCGACTCGCGCTTCGACGTGCGCACAGCCGCACTCTTCGACACCGCTGCCGCAGTGCAGGGAGTGCGCGTTACACGTCTCCCCGCTCCCCTCGCGATCACGACGCGTGCGACTACATACGCGCCGGGACGCATAGACGTTCAGCTAAGCGCGCCTGCGCCGGCGGGCTCTGCGCTGATTGTCTCGGAGAACTACTACGTGGGATGGACGGCCCAGGTCGACGGGAAGGCAGCGCCCATCGGCCGCGCGGACATGACGCTGATCGGGGTGCCGCTCGCCGCCGGTGCGCGACATGTCGCGCTCACATTTACCGACCCCGCATTCGAGAAGGGGAAACTGATCACGCTCATCGCCTTGGGGCTGACACTCATCCTGCTGGCGGGAGGCATCGGTCTGGAGCGGAGGCGGCATGGTTGAGCGGGCGCTTGTTATCGTCCCCACGTACGACGAGCGCGAAAACGTTGCCAAGCTCATTAGTGCTGTCCTCAGCCAGGATGAGCGACTCGACCTGCTCGTGGTGGACGATGGGTCACCTGATGGAACCGGCAAGATTGTCGACGACATAGCGGCCGTGAATCCCCGCGTACATGTGCTTCACCGAACCGGGAAGCTGGGTCTTGGAACCGCTTATGTGGCTGGCTTCAAATGGGCGTTGGAGCGCGAGTATGCATACGTACTCGAAATGGACGCGGACTTTTCGCACGATCCTGCCCACCTTCCTCAGTTTCTCCGCGCGATCGCGAATGCAGACTTGGTGCTGGGATCCCGCTACCGGCAGGGAAGGGTCACGGTTGTGAATTGGCCCATGTCACGCCTCATCCTAAGCTATGGAGCAAACCTGTACGCTCGATTCGTAACAGGCCTTCCACTCGACGATTGCACTGGCGGATTCAAGTGCTTTCGCCGGTCCGTTCTGGAAACCATCGACCTTGATTCCATCAGGTCGAATGGCTATGCGTTCCAGATAGAAATGAGCTTCTGGGCCTGGCAAAACGGGTTTCGGATTGTCGAGATACCGATCGTGTTCGTCGATCGAACGGAGGGGCAGAGCAAGATGTCGAGGAAGATTGTTCGGGAGGCGGTCTGGATGGTCTGGAGACTGCGCTGGCGAGCGTTGACGGGTCGAGCCTGATGGCAACGCGAGAATTCTACAAGATGAGCGGGTCGGGCAATGATTTTGTTGTCTTCGACACCCGGCAGGAAAAAGCTGGCGCGCTCGAAGACCCCGTGGTGATACAGGCGCTGTGCGCCCGGGGGACTGGGGTAGGCGCCGATGGGTTGGTCTTCCTCACTAACGCGGATGACCGCGCGCGCGCGGACGTTCGCATGCGGTATTTCAATAGCGACGGCAACGTGGCCGCCATGTGCGGGAATGCCGCGCTGTGTATCACCCGTCTGGCGGCGGATCTTGGGGCCGCACAAGGATCCGGCATGCATATCCAGTCTGATATGGGCATCCTTGCCTCTCGTCTGGTTGGCGCCACGCCTGAGGTGGATCTCCCGCCAGTCCGAGATGTGCGGTCGAACGTGTACATCGCGAAGGCTCCCGGCGAGGAGCGAATCGGATTCTGCCTGGCCGGCGTGCCGCATCTGGTTGTCCAATGCGCCGACGTCACCAGCGTGGACGTCGTCGCACGTGGCAGTGTCTTGCGCCGGGACCCCGGGCAGCTGCCCGATGGAGCGAATATCGATTTCGTCTCGCGTCGCAGCGATGGGAACTGGTCAATCCGAACCTACGAGCGAGGCGTGGAGGCGGAAACGCTCGCGTGCGGGACCGGCGCCGTCGCTGCCGCGATTCTTCTCGCTAAATGGAATGCCTCGACAATCAACACCACGCTCATCACGCGTTCGGAACGCGTGATGCACGTGACGCTTCAGAAGAAGTGCGACGAGTGGTACCCCTCCTTGCGCGGTGAGGGGCGACTGGTGTTCACCGGACAGTTGGCGGATCGCTGAAACAGTTCCAGCGGTGCGTTGTCACTCGTCATCGGGCGGGGCGCGGAGCTCCCAGCAATTTGCATCTTGGGAGCCCCGCACCTGCAGCCTGACGCTAGCGCACGAAGCTCACGTAGCCAGCTTCGTTGGTGATCACGCCGGTCAATCCCGAGCGATCAAAGGCGACGCGCCGTGGCGTACCCCCACTGATGGTCTGAAGCACCGCGTACGTCGTCGCGTCGAGCACCAGCACATCTCCGTGACTGGGCCGTGTCACATAGAGCTGAGTGCCATCCCTGGTCAGGGCCATGCCGAATCCGTCAGCCGCAGCGGATACGCTGGTGATGCTGGCAAGCGTGTTGGCGTTCAGGACGCCAAGGTCACCCGTTTCGTTGGCTACGAAGAGTTTGCTGCCGTCGGGCGACACCGCGAGATCTTGAGGCCGGCCACCAAACGTGACGCTATCCGTTACCGAGTTCGTGCTCAGATCGACCTCATACAGGGTCCCGGTAGTAGAGCTGGCGTACAGGACCGACGTCGCGGGATTGAGTGCCAACCCGTTTAGTGTACCACCGAGGGTAAGCGAGGTAAAGCTGTTATCGCTGGTGTTGATGATGAACAGGTGGCCCATCGCCGTCGTGACATACATCTTGGAGCCGTCATTCGAACTGAGCACGCGAAGCACAGGCTCCCCAATCGGGATGGTCGTTGTCTGGGTGTTCGTGGCCACATCTATGACGCCGACGGTATTTGAGCCCTGGTTCGTGACGAACGCTTTCGATCCATCCGGGAGAAACGCGACATCTGTTGGATCATTGCCTACCGCCACGGAGCCGCTAACCGCGGTGGCCGGAAGGTCGAAGCGGCCCAGCGCTGCGTTGTCCTGCTCGCCAACGTACACGACGCCGGAACCGGACACGGCCACCGCGAACGGACGGCCACCTTCCGTCGCGTTGACAATCGCGCTGCCTGCCGGATGGCCGATGACGGTGACTGCGACATGACCCGTTGCCGTACCGCTGGCGACCACTACCGAGGTCGTGCCGGGAGCGACAGCTGTCACAAGACCGGAGGTCGAGACTGTGGCAATGGAGCCCGATCCGGACGTATACGAAAGTGTGGGTGAGGCGATCGCATTGCTGTACTGATCGGCGACGACCACGGCAAGTTGCTGCGTGGCGGCGGGTAGAAGCGCAACGGTAGCCGGGGTGACCGTAACCGTCGATGCAGACCCCGGCGTTCCCGTCGCGGTGATCGTCACTGGACTCACGTTCGCCGTTGATGGTGCCGTCGCCGTCAAGGTGTTTTGTCCCGCAGTCGTCCCGAGCGTCCACGAGCCGGCCGTGGCGACTCCGCTGGGATCCGTCACCGCCGACGTCGCACTGAGCGTCCCGCCACCACTCGCGACGCTGAACGTGATTGTCATTCCAGCGACCGGCCCACCACTCGCCGTGGCAACCCGGACTGCGGGCGCATTTGTCACGCTGGTTCCCACCGTTGCTGTCTCGCCGGTGGTGCTTGCGACCGCCACCATGGTCGTAGGGCCGGAAGGCTCGGTTGACCCGCCACAGGCGGTTACAACGAGTGCAACAACCACGGCGCACACCGCGCGCGAGTATGCGCGAGGCTGCGAAATGAAGTCGGCTACCATGAGAGACCCCTTTGCGTGCGAGAGGGAAACGTAAGGCGCGACTGAAGCGGGAAACGAGAGCAGCGGCGGGGAATTGCGGAAGGCAATTAAGCGGCGTTTAATCGTAACGAAGCAATGCCAGTTTGTCTAGTCACACGTCATGACACCGTCCGGGAATGACTCAAGGCAGTGGCAGCAGGTCGTTACGAGATGAACGAGTGGCGTATTCAGAGAGCAACAGCGCGCTGAGCTCTGCGGCAGTCCGAACGAAGACTGGATTTCGGTGCGTGGGGAGTCAGGCCAATGGGGGACCACCGCGCGGTCTCTTTCGCGCGACGGTCTCCCGGCGCAGCAATGCGTTATTGGAACCGTCGTGAAAGGAACTCCTACGCCAAGCGGATCCGTGGTCCGCAGGCAGCACCGATCAAAATAGATCACATGCCAACACACAAACCACGTATCTAGAATGGCTTACACAACAGGTAACGGAGGCGAACGAACAGCTTTCCACATTTATCCACTAGCTGTAGTTTACATAACATATCTTATACGTACTTATAGGGATCCTCAAAAGAGTCGGGGGCTCGTGACACTTCCGAGCCCCCGTCGCGACAGCTGACCGACGGCAGCTATCCCTGCTTCGCCACCTTCGCCTCGATTTCGCCAAGCCGAGTCTTGGCCTCCGATGCCGCCGGACTCGACGGATCGTCGGCCAGCTTCTGCCAGATGACCTTGGCGTCGGCGGTCTTGCCGGCATCCATGAGCGCCCTGGCCGCGCTCGCCAGGTACACAT
>DATNCZ010000070.1:0-3298 GCA_035553335.1 Gemmatimonadaceae bacterium | reverse complement strand
GGAAAATGTCGAGGAGTTTAGGACGTGGGGGCCGCTTATCCGCGTAAACGGGGAGTGGGTGCCGGACCCCGCGCGGAAGGGCGAGACGTTCGACCTGCTCGTCTATCGGCTCCGGCGGCTCGGATATGTCGTCGAACATCGCGAGTTGCGCGCATGCGATTACGGTGCGCCGACGATCCGGAAGCGTCTGTTCCTCATCGCGCGCTGTGACGGACAGCCGATCGTGTGGCCCAAGCCGACGCACGGCAAAGGCCGCGCGCATCCGTGGCGCACAGCCGCCGAGTGCATCGACTGGTCGATTCCGTGCCCGTCGATATTCGCGCGGAAGAAGGCCCTCGCAGACAACACGCTCCGGCGCATCGCGCGTGGCGTTCGGCGGTACGTGATCGAGTCACCGCGCCCGTTCATCGTGAGCCTCACCCATCACGGCAACGACCGCGTCGAGTCGATCGATGCACCGATGATGACGATCACCGGAGCGCATCGGGGCGAGAAGGCGCTCATCGCGCCGACACTGATCCAGACCGGCTACGGTGAGCGGGAGGGCCAAGCTCCGCGGTCGCTCGATCTGACGCAACCGCTCGGCACCGTCGTTGGTGGTGGCGTGAAGCACGCGCTTGTATCGGCGTTCCTCGCCAAACATTACGGCGGTCACGAAACGGACGGGCAGGAATTGTCGTTGCCACTCTCGACCGTGACGACGCAGGATCATCATGCGCTGGTCACGGCGGCGCTCGGCGCGGGCGATCATCGGGAAGACGTGCGCGCGTTCCTGGTCGCCTACTACGGGAATGAGAAAGAGGGGGCGACGCTGTTCGATCCGATGCGCACAGTCACGAGCAAGGAGCGTTTTGGGCTCGTGACAGTCGACGGCAACGAGTACGTCATCGCCGACATCGGGATGCGTATGCTCGTCCCGCGCGAGCTGGCATATGCGCAGGGCTTCCCGGGCAGCTACATCCTCGAGTATGGGATAGATCCGGAAACCGGCGAGCGTATCGACATGACAAAGACCGCTCAGGTCCGGATGATCGGTAATAGTGTTTGCCCCGATCTCGCGAACGCGATCGTCGCCGCGAATTACACGTCGGATGCGATGGAGGTGGCAGCATGAAGCAGAGAGAAATAACGCGCGACGTTCAGGCTGTCCTTCCCTACTTCAGACCGGCCACAGCGCGCTCGATCGCCAAGCGTGCCCGCCGAAGGAACGCTGATGTGTGCGCGCTTCTTCGGTCAATTACCGGATACCGGGTGGCGTGTCACGGGGTGGTATTGCGGATCGTGCGTACGCGGCACGGGTACCGCGCGCCGATCGCTGGAGTGTCGACGTTGTTCGGGGGCGACCTCGACCTCTCCCAGGAGTTTGCTGACGTAATCCGTGAAGTGGAAGCAGACTCTCGTTTTGGTCTGTTCCTGGGTGTGGGGGAGACTGCAGGATGAAGTCTCCGGCATTCCAGTTTTACCCCGATGACTACATGGGCGGGAAGCCGGGGTTGATGACGCCTGAACAGACGCACGTTTACATCTGGCTGCTGTGCTTGGATTGGAATCAGCACGGATTCACCCACGACGAAGAAACGCTCGCTCGCTGGTGCCGCGTGAAACCTTCGGTATTCCGTCGCGCGTGGGTGACCGTGCAGGGCTGCTTCACCTGCGACGATGGCAGGTGGTTCAACGAACGACTTCAGAGAGAGCGCGAAAAACAGGAAGAATACCGGCAGAAGATGGCAGAGAACGGGAAGAAAGGAGGACGGCCACCAAAAGCCGAACCTAACCAAAAGGAAACCAGCGGCTTTAAATCAGCTAACCAGAACGAAAGCACTCCGTTACCTACTCCTTTACCAACTAAAAACAACCTACAAACCCCTACCCCTTCGGGACCGGCGCGGGGCAAGCCCGCGCCGTGGATGGGGGAGATCAATCGGGTATGGGGAGAAGTGTTTCCCGAAGCGACAGCCCCGAAGGGCGCGGCCAAGATGCTGTCTCCGGTCGTGGACAAGTTCGGGATCGAGAGGGTTGCAGCCGAGCTCGGGGTCTATCTCCGCGCAACGCAGCCGCAATTCCTCTCGCTGCCCAAGTTCGTCGCGACGTTCGGCGGGTCGTCCGTAGCGGGGTCGATCACGCCGAAAAAGAATCCCGTCGAGCAGGAGGCCGAAGACGTCTGGACTCTGTGCAAGCGCTACGGCTTCGCACAGTGCACCAGATCGACGATCGACGGCGAATTGCAAAGAGCCCTGGATGCCGGCGACATCGACGACGTGGAGGCATTCCGCGCCAAGCTGAGGCGGTTGGACATCCCGTTCTTGCGGGCGGTCCAGAGTGATAAAGCTGCAGTTCGGTCGATCGCTGAGAGGTTGGTCGCATGACGCCATCGCTCAGACTGACGCGGGAGCCCAAGGCGCCCAAGCTCTACTCCGAGGAAGCCGAGCAGGCTGTCATCTCGGCAATGCTGGTGGAGCAGAGCGCAATTACGAGGACGCGCGAGCTCTTGACCGGAGAGTCGTTTTACCGATCGGCGCACGGAAGATTGTTCGACGCCATCGTCTCACTGGCTGACCGCGGGGAGATCGTGGATCCGTTGACGTTGATGGTCTCGCTCGAAGCATCGAACTCCCTGGAATCGGTCGGCGGTAGGAAGTACCTGGCATATCTGATCGACGTAGTCCCGAGTGCATCGAACGTCGAATATCACGCGAGGATCGTCCGCGACTTCGCCGAACGGCGCTCTCTGATCCAGATCGCTGAAACACTGGCCAAGTCTGCCGCCGATGGAACCGTTGCCGTACAGGATACCGCGCAAGTCGCGAGCTCGGCATTGCTCCCTGCCGCCGCGTCTCTCTCGAAAGGCGGATTCGTCCACATACGTGACTTGATCTTCGACGTTGCGAACGACATCGAGGCCGCAAGTCAGGGAATGGCTACAGGCTATCAGTTTGGTTTCCGCGACATCGACATTGCAACAGGCGGCGCGCTGCCGGGCGAGGTCGTGTTCGTGTGTTCGGTGCCCGGAGCGTGCAAGACAGCGTTGACGCTCAACATGGGATTAGCAGCTGCAGAAAGAGGTGAAGGTGTCGCCTACTTCTCGGCCGAGATGAAGGACAAAGCTCTCGTCAAACGTCTTGTGTCGAATCGTGCGCAGGTGAACGGGTATTCGATCCGTACCGGACGTATTCAGGATGGAGAGTTTGTCCGGCTGGGGGCGGCACTGGGAGCGTTGGGTCAGCTTCCCTTCTGGGTAGACGACACACCAGAGCCCGACATCGCGTTGATGAAGGCCCGGGCACGCGCTCTCAAAGCG
>DATNCZ010000069.1:0-4163 GCA_035553335.1 Gemmatimonadaceae bacterium | reverse complement strand
CAGCGTCGAAAACGTCCGCGCCACCTCCTGCGTAACCGGATCGACGTACTCGGCGGGCTGATGGCGCCGGCCGCCCCCGATGACGACCGGCTTGCCGCGCAATTCGGGATAGCGGAGCAGCTCCACGGATGCGTAGAACGCATCCATGTCGAGGTGCGCGATGATGTTGCGCGCCATTCGCATCACCTTATAGTAAGCTTTCCCGGAAAGTGATTCACTCGACGGCCGGTCCTTTCTTGCATTCGTCACCACGCCACATCGAATGAACGCCACGCGCGGCCTCGGACTGCGAACGCTTTCCATCGCGTATCCGGTCGCGATCATCGTGTTCCTCGGGGTGATCGCCTCGGCGCTTTGGCTCGTTCTGCATTCGTTCAATCAGGTTGAGCATGTCCTTGAGCGACGCAAGATAACGCTCGACCTGACCGCCGAATTCTCGGGAATCACCGAGATGTCAGCGCGGCTGGTAAGGGCATTCGCGACGACAGGCGATACGCGATTTCTCACGTACTACTACGGTCTTGCGGAATACCGGAACGGCAAGAACGCTCCGCCGACCGATGACCTGCTTTCATATTGGGAAGAGGTCATTGCCGGCTTGCGGAAGTACGAGCCGGCTGCGGAAACTGCCGGGAAGACGTTTCCGCAACGGATGCGAGATGCCGGCTTTCCGGCAGAGGAGCTTGCGGTCCTCGATGAGGCACTCGCAATCGGTGAGCGCCTCGAAAGGATCGAGCAAATCGCCTTCGCCGCGACGCAAGGTCTCTACGACCCGGCGAAAGCCGAATTCGTGTCGGACGGAAAGCCGAACACCGATTTTGCGCTCAAGCTCGTCTACGGAACCGAATACGAGGTGCTGCAGGCGAAACTGAATCTGGCCGTGTCGCGCCTTGCCAGACTGGCCGATGCCCGCACCGGCCTTGCAGTCCGCAATGCGACCGATCGGCTGCTGCAGGCAGTGCTGATTGCGGGAGCGGCGATCAGCATGCTCCTCGCACTCGCGCTGCTGGCATCGTATTTCATCGACCGCTTCGTCCTGAAGCCGATCCAGAAGTTCGCGGCCGTCGCCAACCGCATTGCCGGCGGTGATTACCAGACTCGCCTTGCACCGTCGAAGGCGGTCGCAGAGTTGAACGTCGTCGCCTCGGCGTTCAACAACATGGCGTCGTCCATCGAGGACGACATCAGGCAGCGGCAGGTGGTGCTCCGCGAGCTGGAGGAAGCGAGGGCCGTGGCAGAGTCGGCAACGCGAGCGAAATCGATGTTTCTCGCCAATATGAGCCACGAAGTGCGAACGCCGATGAACGCGATCATCGGCATGGCCTATCTGGCGCTCAAAACCAGGCTCGATCCGCGGCAGCGCGATTACGTCAGCAAGATCCACAACGCCGGCAGGTCGCTGCTCGGCGTCATCAACGACATCCTCGACTTTTCGAAGATCGAGGCGAACAAGCTCGAGCTGGAGCGCATTCCATTCGACCTGCAGCAGACGGTCGCGAACAGCCTTTTCCTGGTGCGCCAAAGCGCCATGGACAAGGAGGTGGAGCTGTTGCTCGACATGGATCCCGCGCTGATCCACGAGCCGCAACTCGTCGGCGATGGCATGCGGCTCGGGGAAGTGCTCACCAATCTGCTATCGAACGCCGTCAAATTCACGCATCACGGCTATGTGCGACTGTCGATCGGGTGCATCGCAACGCGTGATGAATCGCGTGTCCTGGACTTCGCGGTGGCGGATACGGGAATCGGCATGACATCCGAGCAAAAGTCGCGGCTGTTCAGGGAGTTCACCCAGGCCGATGGCTCGACGACGCGCAAGTATGGCGGCACCGGACTCGGGCTTGCGATCAGCAAGCGCCTGGTCGATCTTATGGGCGGAACGATCGACGTCGACAGCGAGCCCGATCGCGGGTCCTGCTTTCGGTTCACGGCGGAATTCGGAAAAGCTGCCAAAGCGTCCGCTTCCAGCGCAGCAACGCGCGTCGCGTCAGGTCGCGTGCTCGTCGTCGACGACCTGCCCGAAGCGAGGGTGGTGCTTGTCCACATGCTGGAGGACCTCGGGCTGGAGGCGGTCCAGGCCAACAATGGTGAAGCGGCCCTTGCCGCGTTGCGTGACGGCATCGAGCGCGGCCGGCCGTTCGCGGCGGCATTCATCGACTGGGTGATGCCCGGAATGGATGGCGGCGCACTGATCCACGCGATCCGCGATCGCTTTGCAGGCCGCGCGCCGCAACTGCTCGTGGTGTCTGCGTACGATACCGAGGGCTTGCGCGAGGCGGTCGAGCGTTTGGGCGTGACGCACTTCCTCGCCAAGCCGGTTCTTCCGCTTTCGCTGCAGCAACTCTTTGCCGGGCGCGACGAGGCGCCGATCACGACGGATTCGGGTTCGGCGACACAGGATGCGTCCGCGTTCGAGGACCGGGTACTGCTGGTCGAGGACCATCCGATCAACCGCCAGCTTGCCGTCGAGCTGCTTCTCGATGCGGGCGTCAGTCCCGACGTCGCGAATGATGGCGAGGAGGCGCTCACGATGCTCGCGGGGCATAAGCCGGACTACTATTCGCTGGTTCTCATGGATCTGCAGATGCCGAGGCTCGATGGCTACGAAACCAGCAAGCGTTTGCGCGCCGATAACCGGTACATCGATCTGCCGATTGTCGCCATGACAGCCCATGTCACGCCCGAGGAACAGCAACGGTGCTTAGCACTCGGCATGCGTGGCCACATCGGCAAGCCGATCGATCCGGCAGAACTGTCCCGCGTGGTTGAGAGCTTCAGACGGGTTCGAAGCCGTGATCCGCGGTCCACTCAGGGTTTAGCTTCGATGCGTGCGGTGCATTCGCTCGGCAATTCGTGGCCGGCGCTCCCCGTCGTCGAGGGACTCGACACGATGGATGGACTCTCGCACACACGTGGAAAAGTGGATCTGTACTTGGACCTTCTGCGTCATTTTTCATCGAGCTTCGCCACTTTCGACAACGATATGCGGAGCCTCATCGTCGCGGGCCGGCGCGACGATGCGATGGGACTTGCCCATTCGCTGAGAGGGGTTGCCGCGAACCTTGGCGCGACGAGGGTTGCCGCTTCCTGCTCAGCTCTGGAGCGTGCGTTACGCCACGAGGAGCCGGCGATTCCGGCACTCGACACTTTGCAGATAGAGCTCTATCCGCTGCTTGCGCGGCTGCAGGTTTATTTCCGCGATGAAATGGCGGGCGACCCTTCGCCGGCCTCCTTTGCCGTCGATTCGAATGCAACGGCGCGCTGCGAGATGCCCGAATGGGTGACCGAACTAAAGCAACTGCTGGCCGATGGCGACGTCGCGGCGCAACGACTATGGAAGCAACGCGGCGAGGAGCTCGTGCAAGTGCTGCCCGCGCATATTCATGGAAAAGTTCGTCGCGCGCTTGATAATTTCGAATTCGACGCCGCGTTGGAGGCGCTTGCCGATGCGAGCGTAAGCGCATGATGCGGCGCGTCGCGCAGAGCCTCCTGTGCATGGCTTTGCTTGGCCCGATCCCGGCCATCGCCGCACCTGAATTCGCGATCACGGGCTACGGTACGTTCGGCTATGCACGTTCCGACGAGGATTTTCGATATCTGCGCTACATCGATCGCGACGGGACGTTCAAGGCCGATTCGCTGCTCGGGTTGCAACTCGAGGCGCGGTTCGATCCGGAATGGAGCGCCACGGTTCAAGCCGTCGCGAGCGCCCCGCGCACGCGCGACAGCGGCTACGAAACCGCCATCCGGTGGGCATTCGTCGGATTTCGGCCCGAGAACGACTGGCTGCTGCGCTTCGGCCGGCTTCGGCCTCCGGTCCTGATCAATACGCAGAACGCCGAAGTCGGCGTCACTTACGACCAGGCACGACTCCCCGCGGAGGTCTATACGCTGAGCCCGGTCTACGATGTGGACGGTGCGGCATTTACCAAGACATGGAGCAAAGGGCAAGCCGAAACCACGCTGGACGGCTATTGGGGCACAACGAAGATCAATTATCGGTTTCCGTTCCAGCGCACCGGTGAGCAGAAGTACTTTCCCGAAAGAATTCAGCTCGTCGGTTTCGTCCTTTCGCATTCATCGGGCCCGCTGTTGCTTCGCGGTGGCATTCACTACGCGACGCTGAAGGCCGCGGGCTCGCAGCCGTTCTTTGAAACGTTCGC
>DATNCZ010000068.1:0-2825 GCA_035553335.1 Gemmatimonadaceae bacterium | reverse complement strand
GTTCGTTAAATGGAAAACGCCGGATTCGTAAATGTCGTTATACGGCAAACGCCGGGTTGTCAAATGTCGTCATCCCGCGTTTCTGAATTACAACGATTACATCGGGCGCTGATCAAAAAGATCGCGCGCCGGCCGGCGTCGGCGGATATCCGATTCCGATCACGCGTAAATGGGCCAGGCGCGGATATATCCGACGTTCATCCAATTCCGATTGCGCGTATCGTGGCCAGGCGCGGAAGAATCCGCGCCCTACGCAGGACCACCAATTCGGCGCGTGGTTAGCGTCGTCCGGAATGACCGCCAATTCGGCGCGTGACGAACGTCGTCATCGTAAATACCGTTCCAGGAACGCCGCCGTCGCTTCGTACGATTGAATCCAGTGCGAATGCAGCAGCCATTCGTGCGTTTCGTCGGGGTAGATGAGCGTTTCGACGTGGACACCGTGGTTGCGCAGGTCCTCGGTCAGCTGCACGGTCTGCCGGAAGTCCACATTGCGGTCGTCGTCGCCCTGAATCAGCAGCACGGGCGCGCGCCAGTGCGACAGGTCGCTCATCGGCGACGACGCGTACGCGAGGCGACGGGCCTTCATCTCGCGATCCTCGTCCCACGTGTCCTCCATCCTGCTCCACTCGAGGTTCCAGTCGTGCACACCGGCGAAATCCACGCCGACCTTGTAGTCGGCCGGATCGCGCGCGAGCGACAGAGCTGTCATGTACCCGCCGTACGAGCCTCCCCAGACGCCGATGCGCGCGGGATCGACTTCGCGGCGCGCACGTAGATAGTGCGCCGCGGCGATCGCGTCGCGCGCCTCGGCGCCGCCACCCGGGCCGTAGCCGAGCGCTTCGCGGAAGTCGAGTCCGTAGCCGATTCCGCTCCGATAGTTTACCGACAGTACGACGTAGCCCCGACTCGCGAGATACTGGTTGAGTCCGTACGCGTTGTGGTAATAGCCCATCGGATTGAAGCCAAGCAGCATCTGGCGCTGGGAACCGCCATGGTAGAAGACCACGGCCGGATGTCGCTTTCCGTCGCGTGCGGTGGACGGGAGAAGGAGCTGGCCGTGCAACAGCATACCATCGGTGGATCGGAAGGTGACCTGCTGTGGCGTCACCAGCTGCGCCGAGGGAAAATCGGCTGGGATTGCAGTTGGAGCGAGATCGGCGATGGCGCCGCGTTCCCGCAACATCGCCGGCCGCGCGGGCGTCGTCGCACCCGAGTGAAGTAGCGCAACCCCGCCCTGCACAGCCACCGGCCCCCACTCGATGCCGCCGCCCGACGTCAGCGGTGTCGGCGCTCCACCGCTCGAAGGCACCGACCAGATGTGCAACAGATCGATCCTGTTCCCCTCGTTCGCCGCGTACAGGACGCTGCGTCCATCGATTCCCGCCGTAGCCGACACTATCTCGCGCTCGCCAGTCGTGAGCGCTACCGGTGCCGCAGATGTTGCACTGACGGACACCGAGTAGAGTCTGTTCCAGCCTCCGGACTCCCAGGGGAATGCGATGCGATTGTCTCCAGTCCAGATGATCTGATCGCGCGAGTCGGTGCGACGGAACATGCTTCCTGCCCCGGACACGGCACGCCAGAGCTCGCGCGCCGTGCCAGTCGCCGCATCAGCCACCATGATCGACCAGGGCCGTCCTGAGCGCCGCAGCGCGTGCTCCGGCTGCCGCGTGAGTGCCGGCTGCCTTACGAATGCCACGGAGCGTCCGTCCGGCGACCAGACGGGATAGCCGTCATCGTCCACCGACGGATCCATGTAGCGAAGCGTCGAGTCTCGCACGTTGAATACGCCGATGAACGAGTGATCGACACGAGTGCTGGTGAATGCTATCGCCGAACCGTCGGGCGACCATCTGACGTTTCCATCGCGGCCGCGCCCGACGAACAGGCGCCTTTCGTGCGCGCCGCTATCGAGCGCGACGGTGTAGATCACGCCGCCTCGCGTAAAAGCGACGATCTTCCCATCGGGTGACGGTTCCGGTGACGCGCCCTCGGCGAGCGAACGCGGTGCGCCGCCATCGATGCGGGCGAGCATTACGAGCTGGCTCCGACCGTGCGCGTCGAGCGCGGGGTTGGGATATTCGCCACGATCGTTCCTGCCCGATCCGCGTACGAACACCACCCCGCTCCCGTCGGCAAGCCAGCGCGGCGAGCTCACTTCCCAGCCGTCGTCGGCCATGTACGGCGTGATCGCGCGCGCACGCCAGTCCGGTGCACGTGCGATCCAGAGATTGTTGGGGCCCGCCTGATCGAAGACCCAGGCGACGGCGTCTCCACGTGGCGACGCAACGAGATCCGTCGGAAACGGCGCGCTCAGTATCTGCTGGATGGTGAACGACGGTCTGGTTGTCTGGCCACCGAGAACGGAAGCTGCGAGAGATGCGAATGTGAGGAAGACAACTGAACGATTGCGCATGTCAGTGAGTTGCCATCGCGTGCCGGTAGACGATGCGCGACACGTCGGCGATCAGCGAATCGGCAACGGGCTCCTTCTCGATGCCCTTGGTAAGAACCACGAGGATGTATGGCTTGCGGTTTGCGGGATACACGATCGCCGCGTCGTGCGCGATCGCAGTTATGTCGCCCGTCTTGTGCGCGACGCGCGTGCCAGCCGGGAGTCCGGCGGGGATTTTCTCGTTGAATTGCTGCGCCAGGAGAATTGCGCGCATCGAGTCCGTCGACGCTGCTGAAGCGGCCTTTCCCGTCTCGATGTCTCGCAGGAGAATGGCGAGATCGCGAGCAGTCGCCATGTTGTTGAGTCCCTTCTCGAACGCTTTTTCATCCTCCACACCGCGAAGCACCAGCATGCGTCGAGCGCCGAG
>DATNCZ010000067.1:0-4899 GCA_035553335.1 Gemmatimonadaceae bacterium | reverse complement strand
CCCGGCCGCCCACCCGGCTCCTTGTCCAGCAACCGCATCACCAACCCCGACAACGGCAACGGCACACTGCCATCCCGTTCCGCCGGCGATACCGGCACCGTATGCAACACCTTCGCAATCAGCGCGATCGGCGACGCGCCCTCGAACGGCAGCGCGCCGGTCAGGCACTCATATAGAACGACACCAACAGCGTACAGATCGCTCCGCGCATCCACCTCCTCGGCGAGCAGTTGCTCCGGCGCCATGTACGCCGGCGTTCCTATCACCATGCCGGCCTGGGTCAGCGTGCTGGTGTGTTGCGCCAGGCGCGCGATTCCGAAATCCATCACCTTGAGCACGCCGTCAGGGTCCAGCAACATGTTCTGCGGCTTGATGTCGCGATGGATCACACCCTGGCCGTGCGCGACCTCCAGTGACGCCGCAAGCTGTTGCGCTATGCCGAGTGTCGAGGGCACGCTCAGATGTCCGCGCATGTCGATCAGCTCGCGCACCGTGATTCCCTCGACGTACTCCATCGTTACGTAGTACGCGCCGTCGTGCTCGCCCAGATCATGCGTGCGCACCACGTTGCGGTGCGAGATGCGGCGCGCAAGCCTGATCTCAGTCTTGAATCGCTCCACGACTGTAGGGTCATCACTCATCGCGTTGCTGCGCAATGTCTTGATCGCGACGTCCTCGGCGAGCTCGCGGTCGCGCGCCTTGTACACCATCCCCATTCCGCCGCGGCCCACCACGCGCGTGATCTGATACCGGTTCGCGAACAGCTCGCCAGGTATCAGCGCGCCGTCGTCCGGCTCCTGCGTGTCGCCGGTGGCGGCGGCGGATCGCTTGGCTTCGTCCATCTCACGACGAAGATTCGTCACGTGATCCTGCAACCGCTGCTCGCGCGCCTTCACTCCGACTGCCATCGAGTCGAACACGCGAGCGAGCCGCCCAAGCGCATCACCGCGCTCCGCGACCTGCGCCAGCGACCCCGCGGCGTATATCCCACGCTCGACTGCGGTCGCGGCCTCGGCGACTCGCTCCACCTGGCGCAGGTAGTCAACTTCCAGGTTGCGCAGTCGTTTCTTCTCTATGGATGCACCGACGCGCGCGCGCAGAATAACCTGATCGAATGGCTTGGGGAGAAAGTCGTCCGCACCTGCCTCGATGCACGCCGCGATCGTGGACAGATCATCCGCAGCGGATATCATCACGACCGGAATGTCACGCGTCGCCGGATCCTGCTTGATGCGGCGCAGCACTTCCCGCCCATCCATTACCGGCATGCGAACGTCGAGCAGCACGACGTCGCAAGAGGCTCTCTGCACGATCTCCAGCGCCTGCGCGCCGTCTCCAGCGGATACGACGGTATAACCCTGACGCGCCAGATGCCGCTCGAGCACTGCACGGTTGTTCGGCTCGTCATCCACGATCAGGATCGTACCCCGGCCCTCCGACGAAATGCTCTCCGCCGCGGAAATGTCACGCTCCGGTGTTGCGGCGGGGTCGATCGACGCGGTACGCGTCGCTGCGACCAGCTGCTCGGTCGCGTTGCGGATCTTCCGCACGTCCGCCGAAAATTCCTCGTCGATCGTCGCATGATCCTGCGGAGCGAGCAGTGCGGCCATCGATTCCATGATCCGCGCGTGCGGCTCGCGCAACCTGTCGTACAACGCATCCACATCCCGTTGCGTCACATCGTGACCACCAGGCGAGAGCGACGCGTTGATCATCTCCAGTGCATCCCGCACCGCGCGCAACGACTCCTCCAGCCGCTCGCGCCGCACTGCGTGATCGGGGCCTTCCGCATCCTCGAGCAGCAGCTCACAGTATCCGACTATGTGATTCACAGGCGTGCGCATGTCGTGACGCAGTGTCGCCACTTCGTCCGCAGTCAAAGTCCGCGTAAGTGTCTGCTCACCCACTTCGGTCACGATCCGCCAAGCAGTGTGTTCATCTTGAGCAGCAGCCGGTCGATCTCGACAGGCTTCGTATCGTAGTCGCTGCATCCGGCATCCATGGCCTTGTCGCGATCGCCGGACATCGCATGCGCGGTGAGCGCAATTATCGGAATGGTCTGCGTCTCCGGCGCTGCACGCAGCTGTCGTGTCGCTTCCCAACCGTCGATCACGGGGAGGCTCATGTCCATCAAGACGATGTCGTACGCGCCACTCCGGGCCATCTCCACGCCCTGTGCGCCGTCGAGTGCCATGTCCACTTCGAAGCCCTTCTTCCGGAGCCGCCGCGACAACATGTCGCGATTCATCTCGTTGTCCTCCACCAACAGCACTCTGGACATCAGTGCGTCTCCTCACCTTGCGTGGTCCGCCTGATGCGATTGCCGAGCTTGGAGGCGATCTCCGAGAGCAGCTCGTCGCGAGAGTAATTTCCCTTCTGCAACACTGTCGTCACCTGTCCGTTGAGTTTGCTGCGCTCTGCGGCGGTGAGCTCCTTCGCCGTCACCACGATCACGGGAACGGTACTCGCGCGCGGCAGTGACCGGATCTCGGACAGAAACTCGAAGCCGTCCATCTCCGGCATCATGAGATCGAGCAGAATTATCGCGGGCTCCTCGACATCCATCTGTGTCAGTGCCTCGCGGCCATTCCTGGCAACTCTCACCCGCCATCCTTCGCCCTCGAGTGTGCGTCGCAAGAGGTCGCTCGCAGATGGATCGTCCTCGACCACCAGCACGGATCCGTTCTCTCCCACCGGCCGGTACTTCGCCAGCACTCGGCGCAACTGCTCGCGGTCGATGGGCTTGGTCAGATATTCCGAAGCGCCAAGCGCAAAGCCGGCGCGTTTGTCGTCGACGATCGTGAGCATGATCACGGGCACGTCGCACAGATCCGGATCCGCCTTGAGCGCGGCCAGCACCGACCAGCCATCCATCCCTGGCATCATCACGTCGAGCGTGATGGCGTCTGGTCGAACTTCGCGAGCTGCGCGCAACCCCGCCTCTCCCGACGCCGCCTCGTCCACGGCCAATCCTTCACGCAGCAGGAACCTGCGCATCAACGAGCGCACCGATGCCTCGTCGTCGATCACGAGCACCCTGCCCGCACTCGGAGTGACGTCACTCGCCGTCGCCGGTGGCTCCGCCGGCGCGTTCTCCCCAACAGTAGCTGGCAGACGAACCGTGAACGTCGATCCGCGGCCGTGCTCGCTCTCCACACCGATCGTGCCGCCCATCATCTCGCAGAAGCGTCGCGAAATCGCAAGGCCGAGCCCTGTGCCGCCAAACCGACGCGTGGTCGACGCTTCGGCCTGCGAGAATGCTTCGAATAGCTTTGCCTGTTGCGCATCAGTCATTCCGATTCCGGTATCGGAGACGCGGAACGTGTACTCGTCCCGGCCACCTGCCGCGGCACGCGCACGCGTTACATCGAGACGCACGGTTCCGTGATCGGTGAACTTGGACGCGTTGGACAGAAGATTGAGAAGCGTCTGCCGTACCTTGATCATGTCGGCGCGCATCGCGCCGAGCCCGGGCGCACAGTTCACCTCGAGATGATTTCCGTTCTGCGCTATGAGCGGCTCGACGGTCGTCACGACGTCGTCAATGGTTGCGCGTACGTCGAACGTCTCGAGGTACAACTCCATCTTGCCTGCCTCGATCTTCGACAGATCGAGCACGTCGTTTATCAGCGCGAGCAGATGCTTGCCGGATGATCTGATCTTGCCCAGATCGGCGATGTACGCGGTATCGCCATTCTCCTCCGCGTCTTCCTTCAGCATCTCGCTGTAACCGATGATCGCGTTGAGTGGAGTGCGCAACTCGTGACTCATGTTCGCCAGGAACCGGCTCTTGGCCTGATTCGCTGATTCTGCTTCGCGCTTGGCACTCAACAGATCGGTGACGTCGTGATACAATGCCATGATCCCGACGTTCTTTCCCTCGACGGCGACTGGCACGCCGGCCAGCTCCACGTCGAGCAGCGAGCCATCCTTGCGGCGCCGCTTGCCGATTCCTCTCGCTGTGCGATGCGTTGCCTGACTCGTGTACGCCTTTGCTTCGGCTTGCGTCTCCGCCGTGTTGATCAGATCATCCAGATCGCGGCCGACGCCTTCCTCCTGCGTGTATCCGAACAATTTCTCGAATGCCGGATTGAATGACGTGATGCGTCCGTTGGTCTCGAGCGTCACGATTGCAACGGGACTGTTGACGACCACCGTCTCGAAGTACTCCTTCTGCCGTTGTGCTTCGGTGTACAGTCGCGCATTCTCGATCGCGATTGCGGCTTGTGGCGCGAACAGATTCAACAATCGCAGATCGTCGGCACCGAACTGTCGCGCTGGATCCGAGTGCACGCTCGCAATCGCGCCAACGAGACGCTTGCCGATGAGCAACGGTGCGGCCATCACGGCGCGCACGGTACTGCGCACGTCGGAATAGCTTCGGGAGCGGCCCGACCACTCGTCGTATTCCGGAATGATCAACGGCTCGTGCGTCACCGCGACGGTACCCATCGCCCCCTCGCCGAGTCCGAGACGAACACCGGTGGAATCCTTGCCGATGTGATGGCTCGCGACGATCACGAGCTCGCGCGTCTGCTCGTCATAGATCGCGAGCTCGCCGCCCGTGACGCCGAGCAGCGTGACGGCGCGCTCGAGCACGGCCTGAAGGAGTTTTGAGAGTTCCCGCTCCGACGACAGGTCGGCCATCGTATCGAGCAGTGCCTTCTGCTCGTCCGCGCGTCTGCGCTCCGACACCAGCAGCCTCGCGCGTCCGATCGCGAGACTTGCGAAGTCGGCCACCGCGCTGAGCACCTTGAAGTCGGACGGCGTGAACGCATTCGGCTCGGCGCTTTCCACCACCAGCACACCGATCACCTGGCCATCGATGTGCAGCGGAACATCCACCTCCGACCCGCTGTTGAGGCTGGGCAGATAGCTGCGCTCGCCCGCGACGGCGGC
>DATNCZ010000066.1:0-3651 GCA_035553335.1 Gemmatimonadaceae bacterium | reverse complement strand
GAGGGGCTGCAGGCCCACGCCAAGCGCGTTGGCGATCAGATGCTCGACGGATTGCGAACGCTCATGGATCGGCACGAGATCATCGGCGACGTGCGGGGGAGCGGAATGTTCCTCGGCGTCGAGCTGGTGCGCGACCGCTCGACATTGGAGCCGGCGGCGGAGGAGGCGGCGTTCGTGGCGAACCGGATGAGAGAACGACGGGTGTTGCTCGGGACGGACGGGCCGTACCATAATGTGGTGAAGATCAGGCCGCCGATGCCGTTCACGGCGGAAGATGGACGGCTGTTGTTAGAGGAGTTTGATCGGGCGTTGGAGCTGGTGAGGCGGATGGGCTGAGTGAGCCGCGCCGGCTGACCGGCGGGCGATGGCAGTCGGGAGTTGGCCGTTGTCGGTTCGGTGCGACTGATGGACCCCGACGGGTCCGCGCGGGGGTTGACGCGCGCCATACAACTTGCCGGTTTGCGGAGGATCGATGTCGAGCCTGCTCGAGTCGCTTCGCTACGATGTCTCCTACGCCGTTCGCGGTCTCGCGCGATCGCCCGGGCTCACCGCGACACTTGTCACGACGTTCGCGCTCGGCATCGGCGTGAACGCAGCAATGTTCACCGTGGTGGACCGCGTCTTTTTCCAGGCGCCGCCCGGGCTGTCGCGTCCACAGGAGGTGCGTCGGCTGTTGACGTACGGCCCGGGGTTCGGCGGACTCGAGTACATCGGCGAGGAATTCTCGACGACCGACTACGCCACGTTCAAGCGCGCTGCTCAGGGTTTGGGCGACATCGAGGGCTACGATCTCGAGACCGACCGAACGAGCGGAGCATCGCACGTCCCAACCACTGTCGCGTACACGACGACTGGTTTCTTCGCGTTTGCCGGAGTAGCGCCGTACCGCGGACGATTCTTTTCGGCGGAGGAGAATGTCTATGGCAGCCCGACACCCGTTGCGGTGTTGAGCTATCACTACTGGCGTTCTCGCCTTGGTGGCAACGAGGCGGTCCTCGGCAGTGCGATTCTCATCGACTCGACGATGTTCCGGGTCATCGGAGTCACGCGCCCGGACTTCGAGGGGCTCGATGTCGACGCAGTAGAGATCTGGGCGCCGATGGCGGCTCGTCCCCCGGGAATGGAAGGCCCGTGGTGGACTGGCGGGTTCCAGATCATGCAGCTTTTCGCTCGCGTCCCCCGACATAATGATCTCTCGGTCGTCGAGAGTCGCCTCAACACCCAGCTTCGCATCGAGCATCCGTCAGTCGTCGCGCGGGACTCGAGATTCCGTTTGACGACCGCGCCCTTGTTGCGAGCGCGGAGCGGCTCCCGAATTGTCGGCGAAGAAGATCGCACCACCGCGCTCGTAGTTCGCCTCAGCATCGTCGCCCTCCTTGTCTTGTTGATCGCGACGCTCAACGCGGCGAGTCTGCTGTTGATGCGAACGTTGAAGCGCCGCAAGGAGATCGCCATTCGCATCGCACTAGGCGTGTCCGGCTGGCGCTTACTCGGCCAATCGCTGGTCGAAGGGCTCGTCGTCGCACTCGCCGGCGCTGCCGTCGCGATTCTGATCGCGCTTTGGTCAGGTCGCCTGCTCCGCGCGCTCTTGTTGCCGCAATTCCGCTGGACGGCAACGGTGATCGACCATCGCACCATCGCGCTCGCAATCGTGCTTGCCGTCCTCTTCGGAATATTCGCTGCCCTCGCGCCGGCCGGGCTCGTGACGGCGAGCAATCCTTTTGATGCGCTCAAGTCCGGCGGGGTGGACACGGGGCGAACGCGGTCGCGGCTGCGCGTGGCGCTCCTGGTCGTACAGACGACCCTGTGCATGACGATGCTCTCCGCGGCGGGCATCTTCATCGAAAGCTTGCACAATGCCGCGACGTTCAATGTCGGATTCGACGCCGACCGTCTGGTCGTGTTCAAGCTCTATGCGGGGTCGAATGCCAGCATCGACGCCGTGGTGGATCGCATCAAAGGTCTTCCGGCGGTGTCGGAGGTGAGCGCCGGATATGTGGGGAGCGAGGCGGGCATCCCGCGGTCCGAGCCTATCGAGCTCTCGAACGGCGATTCGTTGCCGATGTCGAGTGGCCTCGGTGCGATGAATGTGGACAGCCGCTTCGCCGCGGCGACAGGGATGCACGTTCTGCGGGGTCGATTCTTCAACTCCGGCGACTTCTCGGGGAGTGAACCGGTTGCCGTCATCAGCCGCGCCGCGGCGGACGCCTATTGGCGCGATCAAGATCCACTCGAGAGTTGTGTGCGGCTCGGCGGCGCGAAGGAGCCATGCCGCCGAATCGTCGGCGTGATCGCCGACTCGAGATGGCGGATAATCGAGCCGCCGCAGAAGATCTTCTATGCCCCGGTCAGCCAAGCCCCGTTGTGCTGCCACGGCGGCATTACGGTCCGGACGCGCGAGCGTGCGACGCCAGCGACCCTTTCGGCGATCAACGTGATCATTAGAAGCTCGGGAATAGATCTCTCATATCCGACTTTTCCGCAGCTCGCATCGGACCGATTCGACCAGCAACTTCGACCGTGGCGCATTGGAACGGCGATGTTCCTGTTGTTTGGAATCCTCGCGCTGGCGGCGGCGGGCGCGGGGATCTACGGTCTGGTCGGCTACGACGTGGCCCAGCGCACTCATGAGTTCGGGGTGCGGATCACGCTCGGCGCATCGGTGGCGTCGATTCTCGGCCTCGTGCTCAGCTCGGGGCTTCGTGTGATGGCTATTGGTTTGGTGCTCGGCGTCGGATCGGCGGTGGCAATTGGCCGTGTAGTGGCGTCGCTGTTGTTCGAGACGTCGCCCTACGACCCGCGCGTGTTGGCTGGAACGGTCATGGTGCTGACCGCCGCGGCGGTCGGGGCGAGCGTCGTGCCAGCCTGGCGTGCGACGAGAGTCAATCCGATCGAAGCGTTGCGAGTCGAATAGCGCGGAGGTTGTCGATCGTGAGTGGAAGACCGAGGCTCGCGCGCCGTTGGCCCCTCTAACGAGAAGCTTACCTTATCGGACTGCCCTCGATCGCGACCGACCCCACGCCGGTCAACGCGAACTAGTACCGATAATGATCCGGCTTGTACGGCCCCTCCACCTTCACGCCGATATAGGAAGCCTGCTCCCGACTCAACTCGGTCAGCCTCGCCCCGAGCTTTCCGAGATGCAGCCTCGCCACCTTCTCGTCCAACCACTTCGGCAGCACGTACACCTTCTTCTCGTACTTCTCGGTCTGTCCGAACAGCTCGATCTGCGCCATCACCTGATTCGTGAAGCTCGATGACATCACGAAGCTTGGATGTCCGGTCGCGCATCCAAGATTCATCAAGCGCCCTTCGGCGAGGATCATCACCGAGTGCCCGTCGGGGAAGACCCATTCGTCGTACTGCGGTTTGATGTTGATCCGCTTGATGCCGGTCGTCTTCTTGAGCCCGGCCATGTCGATCTCGTTGTCGAAGTGGCCGATGTTGCCGACGATCGCTTTGTCCTTCATCCGCGCCATGTGCGACGCAGTGATGATGTTGAAGTTGCCCGTCGCCGTGATGAAGATGTCCGCCGTCGACACCACGTCCTCGAGCGTGACCACCTGGTATCCCGCCATGCACGCCTGCAGCGCGCAGATCGGATCGATCTCGGTGATCACGACCCGCGCGCCCTGGCCGCGCAACGCCTCC
>DATNCZ010000065.1:0-10212 GCA_035553335.1 Gemmatimonadaceae bacterium | reverse complement strand
TCACGCCAGGCGATCATGTGGTCGTAGTCGATCGAGAAGGGCCATAACGAAGCCGTCTGCACGCTGCCAAATGTGATGGAGTGCACGATGTCGTTGACGAACATCGCATCGAGGTCAGCGTTCTCGCACCAGTTTTGCGTCGCGGTGCTGGGTTCCCCCGGCACGCGGATGCCGCAGTAGCCTTGGGCGACGCTCACGATCAGGGTGCCGTCGTACCACATCTGTGCGACGCCGTCGCGGGCGCCCGCCGCGGATTGCGTGACGTACTTGAAGGTCAACCGGTGCCACTGGCCCGCCCCCACGTAGGCGAAGGGTGGAATGACCTGGCCCGCTTGGCAGGTGCCAGCGCCGGCGGCACTTCCGAAGAACTGCCACATCGTGCCTGATCCCGACGCGCCTTTCCGGGGCACATCGTTGGTGCAGAGCGAGTAGGAGGTGTTGAACTGGGCACGGTCCGCCTCGTTCGCCTTCCACAGCTCCATCCACTTCACTTTCACGATGTGGTTCGCGTCCTGATCGAGCGTGAACCCGCCGCCCGCATTGATCCGCGTGTAATAGCTGATGTAGAACGTGTGCCCCGGCTTGCCCGCCAACGCATCCGGCATGTGCGGCCAATCCCACGAATGCGCCTCCTGCCCTGCGCCATTGGAGATCCCGTTGTACACGAGCCGAATTGCGCTCCCCGTGCCGTCGTACCCGCTGCTGATGATCTGGCACGCCCCGGCCGGACTCGTCGTCACGTCCTGCGTCGTTTGCCGGTTCGTGCACGTCCAGCCCCCGGCTACGGCATCGGCGAGCGTTTTGTAGCTGTCAAAGTCGTCCTGGAACAGCTTCACTTGGGCCGCACTGAACACCGGCTCCGTCGCCCCCGGCGGCGGCGGCGGCACCGCCACCGTGACCGTGATCGCGCTCGAGCTCACGCTCGTCAGCCCGCTCGCGGTGAACTGCAACGTGTTGGTGCCCGCCGCGCCGCTGATCGACAAGTTGCTAAAGGTCGCCGCCCCACTCGCACTGGTCGTCGCCGTTGTCGTCCCGCCCAGCGTGCCACTGCCCGTAACGATCGCCACCGTGACGACCACGCCTGACTGACTCACCGCCGTCCCCGTCGCTGACTCGAGCTGCACGATCGGCTGCTGCGCCAGCGCGCTGCCGCTCACCACCGAGGTCGACGGCGCCCGGGTCAGCGCCAACTGCGTCGCCACCGCGGGCGGCGGCGCCGTCACCGTCAAGGAGGCACTGCCCGTCTGCCCGCCGCTCGTCGCCACGATCTGCGCCGTGCCCGCTGCCACCGCGGTCACGAGCCCTGTGCTCGCGCTCACCGTGGCCACGGCCGGGTTGCTGCTCGTCCACGTGACCGCCCGCCCCGTCAATACGTTGCCCGCCGCATCGAATGCGACCGCCGTCGCCGGCGTCGTCGTCCCCGCGATCAGGCTCGTGCTCCCCAACGTCACCGTCACCGTCGCCACCGGCACTACCGTCACCGTCAGCGTCGCGCTGCCCGTCTTCCCTTCACTCGTCGCCCGGATCTGTGTCGTGCCAGCTCCCACGGCCGTCACCGCGCCCGTGTTGACGTTCACCGTCGCGACCGCCGACGCCGTGCTGCTCCAACTGACCACGCGGCCGGTCAAAACCGCGCCGCTCGCGTCCGTCGTCGTCGCCGTCGCCGTCGTCGACCCACCGACGACCAGCGTGTTCGCCGCCAGCTGCACCGTCACCGTCGCTACAGGCACCGTCGTCACCGTCACCGTCGCAACGCCACTCTTGCCGCCACTGGTGGCAATGATCGTCGCCGTACCGGCGGCCACGCCTGTGACGGTGCCAGTTCCAGCGTCGACGTTTGCGATCGCGGAGTTCGAGCTGCTCCATGCCAACGGTCGCCCAGCGAGGACGTTCCCACTCGCGTCGCGTGCCGTCGCGGTCGCCTGACTCGTTCCGCCAATGACGATCGTGCTCGGCGCCAAACTCACCGTCACGGTTGCTACGGGAATGACCGTCACGGTCACACCAATCGAACCAACCTTGCCTTCGCTCGTTGCGGTTATCGTCGCGGTGCCAGCGTTTACGCCGCTCACGAGCCCCGAGACAGCGTCGACCGACGCGATGGTGGCATCTGAGCTGCTCCACGCGATCGTGCGACCGGTCAGGACGTTTCCACTCGCGTCCTTGGTGGTCGCAGTCGCTTGCGTCGTAGCACCGACCACGATGCTTGACGAAGTGATACTCACCGAGACTGTCGCTACAGGCGCTGGTGGCGGCGGCGGCGGCGGCGTGCTGCCGCTAGTGACAGTGATGCTCGCAGTACCACTCTTGCCCTCTGAGGTGCCAGTGATGGTAGCCGAGCCGGCGCCGGCGCCCGTGATGAGTCCAGTGGCGCCGTCAACGGTCACGACGGTTGGATTTGACGTCGACCAGACCAGGGCTCGCCCGGTCAGCACATTGCCGCTCGCATCGCGCGCGACAGCCGTAGCCTGAGTTGTCCCTCCAACCGGAATGCTCGACGCGGCGAGACTCACGCTGACCGACGCGACCGGGGCGGGACCAGCAGGTGCGACTACCGTGACCGTCGCGGTCCCCGTGATTCCGGCGGTCGTCGCGCTGATCGTCGATGTCCCCGCCGCCACACCCGTGACGATGCCAGTCGAGGCATCGATGCGGGCGACCGCAGAGTTGGATGAGGTCCAAGCGACCGGCAGCCCGGTCAACGCATTGCCGAGCGGGTCGCGAGCGGTGGCAGTCGCCTGAGTCTGCGCGCCAACGGAGATGGTTGGCGTTCCGATGACCACCGAAACAGATCCCACTGTCGTGCCCGTGCCCGACGACGCTACTTGGATGATCGCCGACCCGGCGACCCCCTCGCTGGTCGCGGTGATGGTGGCACTGCCCGCCGAAACGCCCGTCACGACCCCCGCAGAGTCCACGGTTGCGACGCCTGGGTTCGAGCTGCTCCACGCCACGCCTCGATCAGTCAACGCGCTTCCGCTCGCGTCGGCGACCGCTACCATAGCCAACGTACTCACCCCGACTCCAATCGCCGTAGACGCGAGCGTGACGTTCACAAAGGCCACCGGCGCCGCCGCGACGACCTGGAGATTGGCCGACCCTGAAACGTTTCCGCTGACGGCCGTGATCGTTGCCGATCCCGCCGCCACGCCAGTCACGATACCGGAGTTGTTGACTGCTGCAACCTTCGAATTTGTACTCGACCAGTTCACCCGCTTACCGCTCAGGGTCTGGCCGGATGAGTTCCTCAACGTGACGTTGGCCGGAACGGACTGACCGACCGCTAGTCGATTCGAAGCCAATTGGACTGCAATGAGCGTAACGCGCGTAATCGCGTCGACGGCGGTGCTCGAATCGCCTTGGCAGGCGATCGCGAAAACGGCCATGAGTCCAGCCGTGAGTTTCTTCAATGAAGGGCGCATCTGAGGCCTCATCTTGCTTCAACCGCCGAACGCGGAAGAGCTATAGAGCTACTGCCCGATTCCGCCGGCCATGTCGCGTCACACCGCGAGGCATCAGCCAATTCGGCTACGGTACTGTCCATCGCTTGACGAGCGCTGGACTCCCGGCGATACGATGCGGTCATCATGACAGATCTGCACGAATTTCCCCGTGCGGCAGACAGCAATGCGCGAGTGATTCCCATCACCAAGGCGTCGTCGACTTTACTCCTTATGAGAGTTCTCATAAGCGCGGACAAGCTGAATCACCGCTGACCACCAGCGGAGTTGCACCTCTGTCAAAGCTGCGCGCTGGGAAGAACAGTGCCACGAACCGCGGAAATTACGGAAGACTGGCCCCATCGAGTTGCGCGCTCTGAACCCCGACATACTGATTCGCGTGCGCAACGAGCCCGTCGCCGCGGCAAGCTCAAATGGCCTCCAAAGCTTCCATAAAACATTGGCAAAGTTGAGCTTCCACTTCGCCACCTGAAGCGATCTCTAAGGCACGTCAGTTGCTGGATTCTCGACATGCGAGAACGTGCTCTTCCCGTCCTAATAACCGATGCTTGTCATGTACCCCGCTCGGCGCATTGTGCTCCGATGAGCGGCGCGTCGCCGGACCGCTCCCCACCGCGCTGAGGTTGGCTTGACCGACTTAGTGATCCATCGCACCAGAGTTGCTTTGCGGGAAACTCGGATGCGACCGAACGCCGCATGCACGTGCGCCACGACCAGGAATTGAATGATGATTTCCCGCCGCGCAGAATCACCTGGCTCGCGACCAACGATCGACGACGCTACGGCTGCGAACTGTCGACTGAGTTTTGCGTCTCCTCCAGTCGTCGGGTTAGTGAGCGTCGTCATCCCGACGTATAATCGTCGAAGCTCGCTCGTGCGAGCCGTCGAGAGTGTCATTGCTCAGACGTACGAAAACGTTGAGGTCATAGTCGCCGATGACGGCTCAACAGACGATTCCGCCGCCGCGCTTCGGTGCTTCGGTCCCCGAGTTACCTGCGTCCGGCAAGCGAATCGCGGTGTCTCAGCCGCGCGAAACCTGGGCATGCGGCACGCCCGCGGTGAGTTGATCGCGTTTCTCGACTCCGACGATAGTTGGGCGCCATGGAAGCTCGAGGCACAAACAGCGGCTTTAGCCCGATTCCCCGACGCCGGTGTGGTCTGGACCGATATGACCGCCGTCGACGAACGCGGCGCTGTGGTCCATGACCGGTACCTGCGGGCGATGTACGGGGCGTATTCTCGAGTCGATATCGGTTCGATCCTTCGCACGGCCGGCACGCTCGGAACGCTGATCGCAAGTGTACCGACGGCACTGTCGGCGTCAGTGGTTCGCATGGGCAATATTTTCGGAGCGCTGCTGCTCGGGAATCTCTTGCACACGTCGACAGTGTTGTTTCGCCGAGAGCTTGTGGAACGAACGGGGGGATTCGACGAGACGTTCGCGCGCGCCGGAGAAGATTACGAGTTCTACGTGCGCCTGTGCTCCAGTGGACCGGTCGTCATGATCGATGCCCCAACGGTACGGTACCGGATTGGCGCTCCCGATCAACTCAGTGCTCCGGCGATGATGCTGGAGATCGCTCGAAACAATCTGCGAACCGTAGAGCGCTGGCTGCCACACTCGGCTGTCTCAACGACGCTCAGCGACGAAGTGGTTCAGCGCCGAATCGCAGACTCGCTCGCTTGGGCCGGCGAAACGGAGCTCGACGCAGGCCATCGAATCATAGGTGCGCGCCGGCTGGTACGAAGCCTTGCGACGAGACCGCGAATCGACCGGCGCGCGGTGTTGCTCGTGCGTTGCGCGCTGCCGCGAAGATTGACTCAGGCGCTTACGGGAACGCGAGACGCGATTGCAAGTCTCGCGCGGCGCCGCGCCATGAACAATTCGCACGGATGACCCGACGATGGATCACACCGCTGCCGGAAAACCGCCATCAGTCGGCGTCGCACATGTACTTGGACTCAGCGCCAACCGATCGAATTTCGAGAAGACTCTCGACGGCGCCGGCGTCGTCCTGCCCCTCACTCAGCGCGCTGAATGGCACCACGCGACCGGCTGTCGGCGCGGCGTCCTGACCGTCCTCTGCGACGATACGCGCAAGCCAATCGCGGCCGTCGGGGTTGGTGTCACGTCCAGTCGCGCGGTCCCGGGGCACTGGCTATACCGAGTCGACCGACTGTCCACCACTGGCTGCGCGACAACTGACGCGACACTAATCGGCGATCTAACCAACCTCGCGCGTCGCGATTGGCGCTGTCTGAGGATGACCGTCGAGTTGTTCGAGCGCGACCACGAAGCTCGCGCACGCATGGGACAACTCCTGAGCGGTCGCGGTTACTCGAAGCGATTGCCTCGATCGTACACGCACACGCTTGCGTTGGACCTCTCGCCCGGAAGCGACGCACTTTTTTCGCAACTCGACGCGAAAGTGCGCCGAAACGTTCGCGCGCCGGCGAAACGCGGCCTGGAGATCCGAGCCGTCACAGACGTCGGTTTGGCGCACAGGCTCGATGCTCTGATGACCGACACGCTCGGCCGAGCGCACGCGCATCCGATTCACTTGCCGTGGGATATGATCGTCAGGTTGTCCGCGCAGTATCCTAATCGGTCACGGATCAGCGGCCTGTTCGATCCGGCCGTGCCTGGGCCGGAGGGACTAATCAGCTTCGCTTGGGGGGCGTGGCATGGGTCGTACGCCACTTACGAGGCTGGCGCAAGTGTTCGGCGCCCCGACTTGGGACGAACGCCCCTCGCCTACGCGCTCGTCTGGGATCTGATCGCCTGGGCGAGCGGTACGCACGCCAATTGGTTCGACTTTGGCGGCGTTAGCGTGGAACCAATTAGGACTCCAGATGATCCGTTTGGCGGCATTTCGGAATTCAAGCGGTATTTCTGCGAGAACACGGTCGACATTGGCGAAGCTTGGGTTTTGGAGCCTCGGCCTGTTCGCGCATCTATCGCACGCGCAGTGAGCGCCGTCGCGCGCCAGCTCCGGGCCGACTGAGCCCGTCGAGCAGCGGGACGCGTCCGCGCCTTTTCCCACGGAGGATGCTCGGGTATCATTGGCTTGGGGCCCGAACGGACAGGCACACCGACATCCTTTACATGCCGGAACTCAGCGAAGATCTGCCGCAACACCGGATTATCCGGCTCATCGAGGGGTTGCTCGCCGAGCGCTCTATCGAGCGGCGACTCAACCCGAACGATGATTTGCGCGAGGCTGGTCTCAGCTCGCTCGATATGGTGAGTCTCGTGCTATCGGTGGAAGCCGAATTTGACATCATCGTGCCCGAGGTCAGCATCACGCCAGCTCAATTCCGCTCGGTTTCAGCGATCAGCGAGTTGGTTGGTGCCCTGCTCGGCCCGCGTTGAAACAGCTCGAGGACGGGCCCGGCCTGTAAATGCCGCTGAACAGTCAGGCGAAACGATTGCTCGACATGCTGGCCGTTGCGCATCCAGTTGATGTCGCCCAACTCACTCCCGCGAAGCTGCGCGACGACATGCTTCGCTTGGCGCGGCTGGTCGGCGTCCGAAATGTGATGGTCGCCGCGGTAGAAGACCGCAGCATCGCGGCCCCCCAAGGGCCCATGCGAATTCGCGTGTACTCGCCTCGACTGCCGCCCGGAGCGAGCTCGGATCGGCACCCCGGCCTGCTTTATTTTCACGGAGGAATGGGAGTATCTGGCAGCCTCGAGAGTTATGACGGCCTTTGTCGGACGCTAGCAAACGAAAGCGGTTGCCGCGTCATTTCGGTGGATTACAGGTTGGCGCCTGAACACCCATTTCCATCGGCGGTCGACGACGCATGGTTCGCCGGGCAGTGGGTTGCGCAACACGCAGAGGAACTTGGACTCGACAGGGACCGGATAGCGATCGGCGGAGACTCAGCGGGAGGAACTTTGGCCGCCGTTTTCTGTCAACTCGCCAGGGAGCACGGGGGCCCCCAATTTCGCCTCCAATTGCTTCTCTGTCCGGTGACGGATTTGCGCGCCAGAAGCGCATCACATCGGCATTATGGCAGCGGGTATTCAGTCGATCCCGGAGTGTTCGATTGGGCGCGGAAACTCTATTGCGGTCCCGAGGCTGACCTGACCGATCCGCGAATCTCCCCACTCCTCGCCGCCGACCTGACCAACCTGCCGCCGGCCCTCATCCATACTGCCGAGTTCGATCCGATGCACGACGAAGGCGAAGCCTACGCGAGGGCCCTCGAACGTTCTGGCGTCACTGTTCGCTATTCCTGTCACGAGGGAATGATTCACAACTTCTATTGTATGGCGGGCGTTATTGCGCAAGGCAAGGCCGCAATCGCAGCAGTCGGCGCAGAGCTGCGTGGCGCACTCGCAGCCTGATGCACGATTCACGTCAGCTCATTGCGGGGCGAAAAATTCTATATAAGAGGAGACGCGCCCGTCACTCGTCTCTATCATGTCGATGAGCTCTGTGAGGACCGTGGTTCCCGTGATTCTCGAATAGATTCGCGCACGCCAATGCACGGCCGCCCTGTGTCCCTCGACGAGCAATGTCAGCAGCTCGAAGTCGTTCAGTTTGAAGGTCTTGATCATGATCGCGAGCAAAGGCCGATACTGGGGCAGCCCGCGAGCGGTAACTGCGACCGGGGTGGGATTTCCCGCGCCGGCGATCTGGAATTTGGCGTCCTCAGTGAAGGACGCGCACAGCGCAGGCAGATCGCCGCCGACCCGCGCGGCGTACAAAGAGCGCAACAGTCGTTCGATCTCCGGCCGATCCATCATCACCCAAAAACCTCCAACCCAGAAAAAGTGATTCCTTCTCGCCGGCATCGGCTGGTCATCGCCGGATCCAAGCATCGTATGCCTGACGCGATTCGGCAATACGGGCCGCGTTCGGAAGTTAGCAGGTACGAATGAGCTTTAAGAACCCGGCCGACTCTCCGCTCAAGGCGTGGGTGCGCGCGCTGGAGCTCACCGCTCCAATCGCGCGCAACCCACACGTTACACTTCCTGCCCGGCTCGACGAACTCGCCGCCGCGTACGGTGCCGCGCCTGCGCTGGCTGGAGAGCGGGGAAGCCTAACCTACGCCGAGCTCGCGAATCTGGCGAACCGTTACTCACGTTGGGCGCTCGATCAGCGACTCCGTCGGGGAGATGTCGTCGGGCTCGTGATGCAGAACTGCCCAGAGTACTTCGCTATCTGGCTCGGCATCACTCGGACGGGTGCAATCGTCTCGCTCATCAATACGAACCTATTGGGCGATTCGCTCCTTCACGCGATCCGGGTCGCTATGCCGGTGCATGTCATAGCCGGACCTGACCTCGCGGCGTCGGTCGCGAAGGCGTGTGCCTTGCTCGAGCCCAAACCGCCGCTCTGGGTATACGGCCGCGACCTTCCCGGCGCCGAACGAATCGACCGCGTCATTGTGCAGCTTTCCGGCGCGCCGGTGTCCCCCAATGAGAGCCCGCTGCCTTCGATCGCGGATCGCGCCCTCTACATCTACACCTCTGGGACGACGGGGCTGCCCAAGGCGGCCAACGTGAGCCATCACCGCGTGATGCAGTGGAGCTACTGGTTCGCGGGACTGCTAGACACGCGGGCCTCGGATCGGATGTACAATTGCCTGCCGATGTATCACAGCGTCGGCGGCATCGTCGCTATTGGCGCCGTGCTCGTACGCGGCGGTTCGGTGGTCATCCGTGAGCACTTCTCCGCGCGTGCCTTTTGGGATGACGTCGTCGATCGGGAGTGCACGCTCTTTCAGTACATCGGAGAGCTCTGTCGCTTTCTGCTCAACAGTGCGCCGCACCCTCGGGAGCGAGATCATCGGCTGCGAATCTGCTGCGGCAACGGCCTTCGGCCCGACGTCTGGGAGTCATTCCAGGAGCGCTTTCGCATTCCGAAGATTCTCGAGTTCTACGCCGCGACGGAAGCGAACTTCTCCCTCTACAATTGCGAGGGCAAGCCCGGCGCGATCGGCAAGATTCCACCCTTCCTCGCCCACCGTTTTCCGATTGCGCTCGTGCGATTCGACGTTGACGCGGGCGAGCCTGTGCGCGACGGCGGCGGGTTGTGCGTGCGCTGCGCCCCCGATGAGATCGGCGAGGCGATCAGCAAGATTTCGAGCGACGATAAGCCTTCCGAAGCTCGGTTCGACGGCTACACAGACCGCGCCGCCTCCGAGCGCAAGATTTTACGCGACGTCTTCGAGTGGGGGGACGCCTGGTTCCGAAGCGGTGACCTCATGCGCCGCGACGCCGCCGGCTTCTTTCATTTTGTCGACCGCGTTGGGGACACGTTTCGATGGAAGGGGGAGAATGTTTCGACGAGCGAAGTTGCCGAAGCTCTCAGCGACTGTCCCGGGGTCTCCGGAGCGGTCGTCTACGGCGTCTCGGTAACGGGGACTGAGGGCCGCGCGGGCATGGCCGCCCTCGTCGCCGATGAGCAATTCTCGATTGCCACCTTGCACGAGCATCTGTCCACGCGTCTGCCCGATTACGCACGCCCGGTCTTCGTCCGACTACTGGACGCGATCGAGACGACAGGGACATTCAAACCGAAGAAGCAGGACTTCATCCGGGCGGGATACGATCCGACAGCAGTCTCCGATGCGATTTATTGGTACGATCGCACCGTGGGTGCGTTCAGGCACCTTGACGCGGCAGCGTACTCCAGAATCTGCTCCGGCGAAACTCGATTGTGAGCCTCCAACCACGACCGGCGCGGATCGGCAAGTCCTTTGCGCGGCACCCCGGTCGCGCGTCCTACTGATGAGTT
>DATNCZ010000064.1:0-3064 GCA_035553335.1 Gemmatimonadaceae bacterium | reverse complement strand
GGTGGTGCGGGGCGGATTCGGTGTTTTCCAGAATTCACCAGGCGCGACACTGATCGGAACGGCGATCGACAATACAGGATTGCCAGGTGCGGTGCAGCAGCTGCGATGCGTGGGCACGGCGACTCCGATTCCGGACTGGGCCGGATATCTCGACGATCCGAACAGCGTTCCGTCCGAGTGCGCGGATGGCACCAACGGAAGCGTGTTCGCCAGCTCGGCGCCGAACGTGACGTTGTTTGCAAAGGATTTCAGCACGCCGCGCTCCGTGCGCAGCAATCTGCAGTGGAACGGGCCGATTCTCACGAACCGGTTCAGTCTGACGGCGGAAGCGATCTACTCGCGCAACCTGAATCAGCGCAGCTTCATCGATCTCAACTTCAATCCTGTCACCCAATTCAGGCTGACGGATGAGGGCGATCGTCCGGTCTTCGTTCAACCGGGCAGCATCGTGCCATCGACCGGTGCCATCGCCTCCGCGGATGCGCGGGTGAGTCCGCTCTTCAATCGCGTGAGCGAGCAGGTTTCGGACATGAAGAGCGAGACACGCCAGATTCGCCTGTCGCTCAGGCCGATCAAGTTCAGCCAGAATTTCACCTGGAACCTGACGTACGTGTATTCGAACAACCGCGAGCAGTTCCGCGGCTTCAACAGTACGGTCGGAAACCCGCTGGACGTTCAATGGGGACGCGGTGATTTCGATTCGCGGCACCAGATCAACTACACCCTGCGATACAATTTCTTCGACGCGGTGCGGGTGAACTGGAACGGCCGCTTTTCGAGTGGCGGGTCGTTCACGCCGAGCATTTCGGGCGACGTGAACGGCGACGGGTACTCGAACGATCGCGCGTTCGTATTCAATCCCGCGACGGCGACCGATCCTATGGTCGCAGGCGCGATGCAGGCCTTGCTCGATGGCGGGTCGAAGGCTGCGCGCGATTGTCTTTCCACGCAGCTCGGCAAGCTCGCAGCGTACGGGAGTTGTCAGGGGCCGTGGACTTCCAGCGCGAATCTCAGCTTCGCGCTGAATCCGCTCAAGTTCCGCCTGCCGCAGCGTGCGACGCTTTCGTTCAGCGTGAACAATCCGCTCGGTGCCGCCGACATCCTGCTGCACGGCGAGAACAACCTGCACGGCTGGGGTCAGCGTGCGTTCGCAGATCCGACGCTGCTGTACGTTCGCGGATTCGATCCGGCGCACAACCGTTACATCTACGACGTGAACTCGCGCTTCGGGAGCACCAATCCACAGTTCCAGCGGTTTCGGTCGCCGGTAACGATCACGATGGCACTGCGTGTCGACATCGGGCCGTCACGCGAGCGACAGACGCTCACGCAGCAGCTGGATCGTGGCCGCGCGCGTACCGGTAATGAGCTTTCGGGTGCGATGCTCAAGTCGATCTACGGAAACGGCGGCGTGCTCAATCCGATGGCGCAGATGCTTCGTCAGAGTGACACGCTGGAGCTGACCGGACCGCAGGCGGATTCGCTCGCGACCATGAACCGGCGCTATACCATCGAGCTCGATTCCATCTGGAGTCCCGTCGCGAAATACTGGGCGGCATTGCCGAAGGATTACGATCAGGACGCGGCGTACGCGCATTACAGGCGTGCGCGCGAAGCCACCGTCGATCTGCTGCTCGCGCTCGCGCCGCGCATCAATGCCCTGCTCACGGACGAGCAGAAGCGCAGGCTCCCGGAGCTCGTCGCGAGTCACATCAATACGCGTTACCTGCGCGGCATTCGGAGCGGGACCGCCGGCAGCAGCTCCGGCGGAGCGTTTGGCGGTGGGCGATCGTGATGACATCCAGAACGGGACTCGTACGAAAGGCGAGGGCTGCAGCGCTCGTCGCTGCCTCTGCTGCGTACGCATCTGTTGCAGCTGCGCAGCGTCCTCCGATACGCCAGCTCGGGCCTGCGCTCTCATCGTCCGGACCGCTGGGTGCGCTGTCCGCTGTACGTGCGTTGCCTGGGGGCCGAGTGCTGGTGAACGATCCCGCAACGCGCCGAGTGCTGATGCTGGACTCGATGTTGAAGGTGATGTCGGTTGTTGCGGATACTACAAATGCGACGCAGAAGGCGTACGGTGTGAACGGTGGCGGATTGCTCGCGTACCGCGGAGATTCGACGCTCTTCGTCGATCCGGCGTCGTACTCGATGCTGGTGATCGACCCCGATGGCAACGTGGTCCGCGTGATTGCCGCGCCGCGCCCGCAGGATGCTGCCGCGTTGATGGGTGGCGCGCGCGGCGGCAATGCAGGGTTCGATGCGCGCGGCCGGCTGGTGTACAGCAATCATGTCAACATGGTGCGCACCGCCGCGCGGCCCGGCGAGGATCCCGTGCCGCCCCAGGCCGTGGACTCGGCGCCGATCGTGCGCTTCGATCTCAGGACGCGAAAGCCCGACACGGCCGCATTCATGAAGGTGCAGGCGACGAAGCTCGTTTACGTGCGCACCGATGCCGGCATGCAGATATCGCCTGTCATCAACCCGGTGCAGACGGTGGATGACTGGGATCTCCTGCCGGACGGGACGATCGCGATTCTCCGCGCCGACTATCACGTGGACTTCATCGACGGCGATGGGCGCAGGAGATCGGGGCCGAAGATCCCGTTCGACTGGCAGCGGCTGACGGATTCCGCCAAGAGCGCGCTGATCGACTCGGCGCGCTCGATCGGCCAGCGGGGCCGCGCGCGCGGGGAACGTGGCGCAACTGCAGCGAATTCTCCGGGGCGAAGGACGCCGGCTCCGGTGCGTGTTGTCACTCCTTCAGAGCTGCCGGATTACAGGCCCGCGTTCGCGGCTGGCGCGGTGCATGCGGATCCCGAGGGACGGTTGTGGGTGCGGACGACGAGCCAGGATACGACTGCCCACGGCCCGGAGTACGATGTGATCGACAACACGGGAAAGCTCGTCGACCGTGTCGCAGTTCCCGGCGGCACGACGATCATCGGCTTCGGGGCTGGCGGAATCGTGTATCTGGGCGTGCGCGATCGGGCCGGTGTGCATCTCGTGCGTGCGAGAGAGAGATAGTGTTCACACGCTTCTTACGAATCGTAAACCGTCGGTG
>DATNCZ010000063.1:0-12519 GCA_035553335.1 Gemmatimonadaceae bacterium | reverse complement strand
GACGGCGCCGTCTTCGTAAATGTGTGCATACATCCCGACAAGTCAATCTCCGCTGGCTGCGCGTACGCACGTGCTCTGTCGTGTTTCTGCATCCTCATCCATGGAGCCACCGTCGAAGCAGGGACGGGGTCGCTCTCCTCGCACGCGTGCGGTTGAAAGCGTCGGCTGCCAGTTTGATTCCCTCCGCCTGGGTGCCGTACGAGTGCATGGTACGAGCGATCGTTTCCAGTCCGATCCCCGCGACCATCGCGAGAGTAACCTCGTTGATCATCTCGCCCGCATGCCGGGCGACGATGGTCGCGCCGAGTATGTGGTCCGTTCGCTCCCGCACGTGAATCTTCACGAAGCCCATCTCGTCATCGTCCGTGATTGCGCGATCCACATCGTGCATCGGTATGGTGAATGTCTTGACCGGAATCCTTCGCTCCAACGCCTGACGCACGTACAGTCCGACATGCGCGATTTCCGGATCGGTGTACGTGCACCATGGAATCACGAATGCGCTGACCCGTTGACGTCCCGACAACAGTGCGTTCCGAACTGCGAGGCGCGCCGACGCATCGGCCGTGTGATTGAACTTGTCCGCGAGGCAGGCATCGCCAGCAGCATAGATGCGCCGGTTGCCAGTCCGCAGGAAATCGTCCACGTGTACGCCGATCGTATTGTCGTAGCTCACGCCGGCGGCCTCCAGGTTCAGCTCATCGACGTTGGGTACACGTCCGGTGCCGGTCAGGATCGCGTCGACTGTTACCGCGCTCGTCTCGCCGTCGGTTACCAGGTCGACGACCTTCTGCCCATGTTCCGCCCTGACACCGACGGCCCTGGCGTTGAGCCTTACCTCCATGCCGTCGCGCGCGAACGACTCCGCCAGAATCTGCGCCGCGTCACGTTCCTCTCGAGGGAGAAACAACGGACGCTCCTGCGCGATGATGGTCTCCACGCCAAGGCGACAGAACGCCTGGGCCATTTCGCAGCCGAGCGGACCGCCGCCGATGACCAGCAGTCGGCGCGGCGCCTCGGTGAGATCGAAGACAGTCTCGTTGGTGAGGTATCCGGCTTCGGCGAGCCCTGGAATGGACGGTGTGTCGGGACGCGCTCCTGTCGCGATGAGCGCTTTCTTGAAGCGAATTCGAGTGCCATCGACTGCCAGCGTATCGGTACCGGTAAAGCGTGCATCGCCGAAGAACACATCGACGTTGGCAGCAACCAGTCGGCGCACCGATTCTTCACGACTGATGCGTGCCCGTATTCCGCGCATCCGTTGCATGACCGCGGCGAAATCGACGCGAATGTCTAGCGGCACCTGCGCGCCGTACTGCTCTCCATTGCTCATCTCGGCGTACAGCCGCGAAGTGCGAATGATGGACTTGGACGGCACGCAGCCGACGTTGAGACAGTTGCCGCCAAACAAGCCGTGCTCGATCACTGCGACTCGCGCGCCCAGCGCCGCCGCTTCGTATGCCGCGACCTGGCCTGCCGTACCGCTGCCGATGACCACGAGACCGTAAGGGTTCGCCGGTTGTGGGTTGCGCCAGTCCGGAGGACGCACGTTGCCCAATCGCTCGCGCTCGAAGGCGTCCTGTGGAGCGCTACTCGTAATCATCGCAACCAGCCGCCACGGAAACCCGCACGTCGCAGACCAGCGACGATATACGGGCAGCCGCGCATCAATTGCCATATCAATCCGGTGCGATGGTTTTCGATCATCATGACCAGTATCCCCTGATCGAGCCCGAAGTGGCCTGCGGAATACCACGCGCGGCTGGTGCAGCTGCCGCTGTCGTAGTCAGCGTGGGAGTCATTCGGTGCGAGCGTTGGATTGAAACTGCTGGTGTAACGTCCGCCGGAGAGCATGCCAGGATAGCGGTCCAACATTGTGGCTGCGCTGCGCAAGACGATCTCCGGCGCGAACGGAAGCGATGCCAGCACCGCCCAGCCGCTCAACGTTCCGTCGTCGGGCCCGAACGGCACACCACGCGCGGCATAGCCAAACAGGTGGTGTCGCGGCTCGAGCCTCCGGACCAGCTCCGGCATGCCGCGATCGGGACCATCGCAGGCGGTCAGTCCCCAGCAACAATCGTCGTAGCCGGCGAACTCGTTCGGGTTGCGCTGCGCATATGCGCGCTGAACCATGATCGCACGCCGGCTGTTCTCGAAGTAGTCGCTGCGCTTTTCGCGCATGAAGCGATCCTGGATGCCGCGCAGATCAACCCACGCATGTGAGAACTGATGTATGAACAACGGGCCAGCGTACAGCAGATCGTAATCGTACATGTTCTCCCACTGGTACGTCACTGTCCACGCCTCGTAGCCACTGCCATCCGCTGGATGCGTTGGCGATCCGAGTGCGAGCACGTACAACACGATGGCCTCGTTGTAACCCTGCCACACGTAATGCAGAAAACCACATTCCGGCTTCCAGCCCTGGCGGATGACGCCGCGCTCGTCCTGGGCCCAGCGCCAGTCGATGCGCCGGTACAGCAGTTCCACGAGTTCGCGCAATTCGATTTCAGCGGCCGTATTCGCGGTGAAGTAACGAGCCGCCGTCAGTGCTCCGGCAATCAACAGAGCCGTGTCGACCATCGAGAGCTCGGATCGCCAGACGCGCGCGCCCGTGGCCATGCTCAGGAAGTGGTAGTAGAAACCCTTATACCCCGTCGCATCCGCGGCGCCGCTCGGATCGCTATCGCGAAAAAAGCGCAGCACCTTGAGACAGCGCTCCACTGCGTCGGCCCTCGGCGTCCAACCGCGCGCAACCGCGACCGGATATACGGACAGGGCGAATCCCACTACTGCGATACTGCACGGCGAGTTCTCGCGCGTGGTATCAGCGACGAGCCCAGTGACTGGGTTCACAGCCTGCACGAAATAGCTGAATGCGTCGCGCTGCAGCTGGTCGAGTCTTCGCTCATCCATCACGCGTGCCGAGTCAGTATTCTCCATGCGCACCGTGCTCCGCTCCATTTGCATCCGAGTCGCTGCTCACTCGCAAGTCTCTCCGCGTGATTGCCGCATGTGGATCCGGCGGCGTTTGCTTTACACGCGCGTTACACGCGGTGGTCAGATGCCCGCTTCCTGACTGTAGTACTGATGGTCCTCGCGCCAGCCGCCCTGGCCGGCACCGATGTGCTTGTAGTCATGCACGAATTCTATGCGCCGGACGTACTTCACCATTGCGAAACCGAGTTGGGTCTCCACGCGCACGCGAAGCGGTGCGCCGTGTGGCACCGGTAACGGCTCGCCATTCATCTCGTATGCGAGAATGGTTTGTGGATCGGACGCCAGGTCGATGCCGATCGTTCCGTAGAATTGACCGGGCCCAGCAGCGTCCGGCTCCGAAGTCGCCTTATCATCCAGCGCATGGAACACCAGATAGCGCGCGCCTTCCAGCGGCTGGCACCGTTCCATTATGCTCGCCAACGACACGCCTCCCCAGCTCGCGACCGCCGACCAGCCCTGAATGCAATTGTGCTTGGTGATCTGCGTCTGCTTGGGCCAGCGCCGGAGCTCCGCCAGTGACAAACGCAGCGGATGCTCCACCAGCCCGTTCACCTCCAGCACAAAGTTGGCGAATCCTTCCCGAGCCATCGCCGCGTATGCTGCGTCCGCTGGGGGCCGTCCGTTCACTCGAAAATAGGGTGATATCTGCGATGGCGAATATCGCTGCGCCGAGCGGCCGCGGCCGAACAGCGCACGACGCAAGCGGTCCGTGACGGCCTGTGTGCGGCGCTGCACCATTCGCGGATAGCGCAGCGAATACCATGTCGCGAGGATGTGAATCAGAATGACTCCGCCAAGGCCGGCGAGCCCCACGATCAGGCCGAGCGCACCGTGCACGTGACGGACATCTCCGAGCACTATCAACGCCATCTGGTTGACCTCGCCGTGCAGGATCACCATCGCGAGGTGTGCGGCAGAGAACGCGAGAAATGCGCACAGGCATAGGAAGTGGATGCTGCGAGCCGCCTGCCTCCCGCGAAAGATGCGGATGTACCACGGAAAGCGCGCTGCGATCGAGGGCGACATGGCCAATCCTGTGGCGATTGCGAGCGGCGACAGCAGGAAGACCACCGAGAAATACGCAAGCTGTTCCAGGGGATTGTAGCGGCCCGGCGTCACCACCAGATGAAAGCTCACGTACGACCGAAGAGCGTGAAAGGCGGCCGGGATTATCGACCAGGATGTGGGAACCAGCCGCCGCCATTCCGGTGTGACAAAGAGCATCAGAACGTACAGCAGACCTGTGAGCAGCCAACCGGCGTCTGCGAGGAAGTGCCAGTGCCGCCCAAGTCCGAGATTTCTGCGGCCGGGCAGCGCAATCCACGACGAGAACGACTCCTCCTCGTCGCGCGACGTCCAGAGTTCGCTTACCGGCATTCGTTTGCGCGTGAGCCTAAGCCACTCGCTTCCCGGTGTGCAGTCGTCGTTCCAGTAGAGCTTTGGATGCGCGCTCAGTATTTCCAGCCCGCTGCGTACCAGTAGCGATACAAACAGAAGGTTGAGGAAGTGCGTCGCGCGCAGCCAGAGCGGAAAGTCGAGCATCGTCGGTCCGTGTGAGTGCATGGATCGCGCCGATGCTGGCATGGAACGTGAACCACTTGATGCGTTCGCCTGACGCCGGCCTCCCGCTGTCGTCACTGCGAGCATCCTTCTCTGCTTGGATTGTCGCAATGGATGATTTGCTCTCACGCGCATCAGAGCTCGGAGCCCAGCTCCGAGTCGACAGCATCAGATGCACGACGGCTGCCGGCTCGGGCCACCCAACGTCGTCGATGTCGGCCGCTGATCTCATGGCCGTACTTCTGATCAAGTACTTGAAGTACGACTGGGTTAATCCGCACAATCCCGGTAACGACCGCCTCATCTTCTCCAAGGGTCACGCCAGCCCGCTGCTCTACTCGATGTACAAGGCGGCCGGCGTCATCACGGATGAGGAGTTGTTGTCATTGCGCAAATTCGGCAGCCGTCTCGAAGGACATCCAAAGCCACTGCAGAGCGCGGGATCCCACGGTGCACCACACGGCTTGCCCTGGGTCGATACGGCCACCGGCTCGCTCGGACAAGGGTTGCCAGTGGGCATCGGGATGGCGCTGAACGGCAAATGCGTCGACAAGCTGCCGTTCAACGTTTGGGTGTTGCTGGGTGACAGCGAAATGGCCGAAGGCTCGATCTGGGAAGCGTTCGACAAGGCCGGCCATTACAGGCTGGATAACGTGATCGCGATCCTGGACATGAA
This sequence comes from Gemmatimonadaceae bacterium, assembly GCA_035553335.1. Taxonomy (GTDB): domain Bacteria; phylum Gemmatimonadota; class Gemmatimonadetes; order Gemmatimonadales; family Gemmatimonadaceae; genus Fen-1247. The sequence goes on along the minus strand of DATNCZ010000063.1, from coordinate 7,283 downwards.
TCGGTTGGGTCAGCGCGGACCGACCGACCTCGGCTGGGACGCACCCGTTTATGCTGAACGCGCGCGCGCGTTCGGATGGCATGCAAGCGAGATTGACGGCCACGACATCGAGGCGGTCGATCACGCATACGCGGACGCGCTCGCACAGAGCGGGCAGCCCACGTGCATCGTCGCGAAGACGGTGAAGGGGTCGGGTGTCTCGCTGGTCGCCAACAAGAACGGCTGGCATGGCAAGCCGCTCAGTCCAGACCAGGCGAAGCGCGCCATCGAGGAGCTTGGCGGTGAGCGCCACATCACCGTGAGCGTTGCGAAGCCCGAGTCAGCGCAACCTGCCGTGCGACCACCGGCCACGCCGTTGAAACTTCCCGTTTATGAAGTCGGTACCGAAGAAGCCGCGCGAAAGGCGTTCGGAGACGCACTCGTCGCTATTGGCGCCAACCGACCGGATGTCGTGGTGCTCGACGGCGAGGTGTCGAATTCAACATTCACCGAAGAATTCAATGCCGCGTATCCGGATCGATTCTTCGAGATGTACATCGCAGAGCAACAACTCGTCCCTGCCGCGGTCGGCTTTGCAGCCCTGGGCAAGACCGCATTCGCTGCAACCTTCGCCGCTTTCTTCAGCCGCGCGTTCGACCAGATTCGCATGGCCGCCGTGTCCGGCGTGAGCATTCGCCTCTGCGGGACGCACCCCGGTGTGAGCATCGGCGAGGACGGCCCGTCGCAGATGGCTCTGGAAGACATGGCCATGATGCGAGCGGTCCACGGCAGCACGGTGCTGTATCCGTGCGATGCCAACCAGACCGCGCAGCTCGTGGCGGCAATGGCTGATCTGCCCGGCATTTCGTACCTCCGCGCAACGCGCGGCAAGCTGCCGGTGATCTATCCACCGAGCGAAAGGTTCGCAGTCGGCGGGAGCAAGGTGCTCCGGCGCTCGGAAGCTGATCGGGCGACGATCGTGGCGGCGGGCGTCACGCTGCACGAGAGTCTGCGCGCGCATGAGCAGCTCGCCTCCCAAGGCATCCAGGTGCGAGTGATCGATGCGTACTCTGTCAAACCGATCGACGCGGAGGCACTGCACGAAGCCGCGCGCGTGCCAGGTGGCTGCATCGTCGTGGTGGAAGATCACTGGAGCGAGGGCGGCCTCGGCGACGCTGTACTGGGTGCACTGGCGGACGCGCCGGAAATCCCGCACCGGGTGATCAAACTGGCCGTACGCGCAATGCCGACGTCGGGGAAACCGGCGGAACTGCTGAGCACCGCTGGAATCGATGCCGAGCACATCGCGCAAGCGGTCAGGGCGGCACTGTGAGACACAATGCCAAGTTATAAATACCTCATCGTGGGCGGCGGTATGACGGCCGCTGCTGCCATCGGTGGAATCCGCGAGCTGGATCTCACTGGCTCCATTGGAGTCATCGCCTCCGAACCGCATCCGCCGTACAACCGACCGCCACTGTCCAAGAGACTCTGGAAGGGGGCGTCTCTGGACAGCATCTGGCGGGCTGCAGCAGACGACAACCTGACGTTCCACAAGGGCCTCACCGCGCGCAGTCTGGATGCCCACGGCAAGCGAATCACGGACGATCGCGGCACCGTGCACGAATTCGAAAAGCTGCTGCTCGCCACCGGCTGCAGAACGCGAACTTTTCCGTTTGGCAAGGATGAGATCATCTACTTCCGAACCGTCGATGATTACGAGCGGCTACGCAGCGCAGCGGAGCATTGCGATCGCTTCGCGGTAATCGGCGGCGGATTCATCGGTTCGGAGATCGCCGCCGCGCTGGCATTGAACGGAAACAAGGTCACATGGATCTTCCCCGACGAGTTCGTGGGGAGCCGCATGTATCCGCCAGAGCTCGCGAAGTCGCTGAGCGAACTGTACCGCGAGCGAGGCGTTGAAGTCATGGCGGGGGCGAAAGTGACCGGCTGCGAATCGCGCGCTGGGGAGTCGACGTTGACGGTTCACGACGACCAGAGCGGGACCGATCGGAAGATCGTCGTGGATGGCGTTGTCGCGGGCATCGGCGTTCAACCGAATGTGGAGCTGGCCCAGGCTGCCGGCCTCAGCGTGGACAACGGCATCCGCGTCGATGCATCTCTGCGCACTGATAATCCCGATATCTATGCCGCGGGAGACGTCGCGAGCATCTTCGACCCCTTGCTCGGGGAATGGCGCCGCGTCGAACATGAGGACTGCGCAAATACCATGGGTGCGCACGCGGGCGTCGCGATGGCTGGACGGATTGTGTCATACGAGCACCGGCCGTTCTTCTACTCCGACATCTTCGAGATGGGCTACGAGGCCGTCGGCGAGGTGGACAGCCGGCTGGACATGATCACTGACTGGAAAACTCCGTGCAAGGAAGGCGTGATCTACTACTTGCGCGAAGGGCGCGTGCGCGGGGTGCTGAGCTGGAACGTTTTCGGATTGGTGGACGGGGCCAAACGGCTGATCGGCACGGCGACATCGATCCGTCCGTCCGACCGTGAGGGACGGCTCCCGACGTAGTGGTCGTACGGCCCGTTCCGCTCGTGCGCGCAACCGTCGATCGCTGGTCGTCAGCCGTCGCGAGCGCCATCGGCTCATCCCGTGGGCTTCACGCTTTCACCCGCTTGCAACAGGCGCAGCCGGCGTGCTTTTTGCTCGCCGATATCAGTCTGTGGGACTGCCTTCTGTGTCCCATCACTTTACGGAGGGTGTATGCACGTTGATCCATCGCGATATGTCGGTCTTGCGACGCTCGCTGCGTGCGCAGTGCTCGGCGGATGCAAGGCGAAGGAGAATCCCGCTGCAGACACGACGTCGGCAATGAGTGCGAACGCGACGACAGGCGACACGTCCGCCATGGGTGGAGCGGCGAAGACTGCAGACACGACGGCGGGAGCCGGTGGTGCTGCGTTGTCGGACGCAAACATTGCCGCACTGGTCGATGAAGTGAACATGGGAGACAGCACGCTCGCGGCGTCAGCACTCCCCAAGCTCACCAGCACAGGTGCCAAGGACTTTGCCAAGTTGATGATGGGCGAGCACCATGCGCTCCACATTCAGGGCATGCAGATCGAAAAGGCGCAGAACATCACGCCAGCGCTACCGAGCGTGGACCCGTTCAAGCCGGCCGTCGAGGCCGAGCAGACGGCGCTCGGGCCGCTGTCGAAGGGCACCGCGTACGACTCGACCTACATCGCGCAGGAAATCGGAATCCATCAGGCCGTACTCGACTGGGCTGGAAAGAACACTCCCCAGAACGCCGCCTATCAGAAGTACCTGAAGTCGGCCGGCTCGGTATACCAGAATCATCTGGATAAGGGGCTCGCGCTGGAGAAGAGGATCAGCGGCGCCAAAAGCTAGTCCGCACGTTTCCAGTGTGCCGGCGCGCGCCGCCGGCACACTTCGGCTCGGTTATCCTTCGATCGTCGGGTAGTCGATGTATCCGTGCGGCCCGCCAGTATAGAACGTTGCGCGATCCGGCTCGTTCAGTGGAGCTCTTCGCCTGACGCGTTCGACGAGATCCGGATTCGCAAGGAACAACCGCCCGAACGCCACTAGATCGGCGCAGTGGTTCTCCAGCGCACGCTCCGCGGTTTCCGGTGTGTAGCCGCTCGCAGTGATCACCGTCCCGCTGTACGATTCGCGCACGAGGGCTGTCGAACAGACCTGTCTCTCGTCCGGACCCGTTGTACCAACCGGTGCCTCGACGACGTGCACGTATGCAAGTCCGCGATCGTTCAGCACGGTTGCGACGTGTGAAAACGTCTCCACCGCATCGGCGTCATGAATTCCGTTCGATCCGCCCGCCGGTGATACGCGCACACCCACGCTCTCGCTCGGCCACACCGACGTCACCGCGTCGAGTATCTCGAGTAGAAAGCGGGAACGATTGGCCGGGCTGCCACCGTACTTGTCCGTACGTTGATTGGTGCCGGTCTGAAAGAACTGATCGATCAGATATCCGTTGGCACCGTGCAGCTCGACGCCATCGAAGCCCGCCTCGCGCGCAACCTCGGCGCCGCGCCGAAATTCTGCCACAACGCCGGGCACGTCTTCGGATGCCAGCGCGCGCGGCGTTTCGAAGTCCTTCATTCCGTCCGGTGTGTATGCCTTCCCAGCAGGTGCGATCGCCGAGGGCGCGACTGGTTGCTGTCCGTGGTAGTATGAATGCGACACTCGTCCGACGTGCCACAGCTGCGCGAAGATCCTGCCGCCAGCATGATGCACTGCGTCAGTCACGATTCGCCACCCATCCCGCTGCGCGTCCGTGTAGATGCCCGGCGTGTCCTGATAACCCTGTCCGAGCGCGCTGACCTGTGTCCCTTCGGTGATGATCAAACCCGCGGTCGCGCGTTGCGTATAGTATTGCGCCATCAGCGCGTTGGGGATTCCACCCGGCGCCCGATTCCGCGTGAGTGGACACATCACCATGCGGTTCGGCATGGTGATGTGTCCGAGATGATATGGTTCGAGAAGAAGCATCGATGATTTCCTGTGATTGTTGCTGTGCGTCGGACGTGACCTGCCCGTGGTTCACCATTGTGACGAACACGACGCCGCCAATGACGTTACCGATTATTGCCGGAACGGGAAAGCCGCCGAGCAGCGCGCTCCGGTACGGCGCTCGCTACTTGCCGCCGCGTTTCGCCGTAGAGGCACCCTTTCTCTCCTGCTCGTTCGGCACGACGCCGAGCGCGGTGGCGAGATCGATCTGGTGATCCTGCTCCTGCTTCACGATCTCGCGCAGTATCTCGCCGAGTGCATATTCGCCGAGGGCATCAGCCTGCCTGATGCGTTCGCGGTAATTGCGAATGGTGTCGTCTTCAGCCTGAAGATCCAGGCGCAGCATTCCCTCGTTGTCCTCTGATACTTCGATCGGCTTGGGCTCGTGTACAGGGTACGCTCCGAAATAATCCAGCTGTCGCGCGATCGCCAGCGCGTGATCGAGCTCCTGATGTGCGTGCTCCGTGAGCTGATCCGCGATGTTCATGAACCGCGCGGAGTCGAGTTTCTGGCTGAAGATCACGTACTGGATTATCGCCTTGTACTCGCGGGCGATGTCGTCCTGCAGCCCCTTGATCAGCTGCTCTCTGGTTACCTGCGTCGGCTGCGTGCTGGACGCAGTTGCGCTTGCTCGTTTTGTCGCCATTTTGGAATTACGTTGGAGTGAGTTGGATGGGCTGGATTGCTGATCACTGGATGAAGCAGGAATCCTGCCGGCGGCGGGTCCGGAGTGGGCAGGGAAGGCGGACCGCGCCATACTTGTGTACTGGAGCAGTGTGATGGTAGCCACCAAGCGGGCGTACGAACCCGCGGTCGAGGCGGACGGTTATCGCGTCCTCGTCGACCGCCTCTGGCCGCGCGGAGTGTCAAAGAGCGCGGCGCGGATCGACGCGTGGGAAAAGGAGATCGCTCCATCGAAGGAGTTACGGGAGTGGTACGGACACGAACCGGAGAAATGGCCGGAATTTCAGAAGCGCTATCGGAAGGAGCTGAAAACGGCGGCTGCTTCGGCGGTTCTGGAGGACCTGGTGCATCGCGCCAGGCGCGGACCCGTCACCCTCGTTTACGCGTCGCACGCGGGCGAAATCAGCAACGCCGCGGTGCTTGCGAAAATCATCAGTCGGAAAGCTTCCTGAGTGCGGAGCCCTTGTGCATCGCGATGTGATCGGTCGTGTCGCTCCTGATCTCGTACTGGGGATCGTCCTCCGTCGCGTGGACGGTGTAGCCCTTGAACTGGATGTTGGATGTCACTACGCGTGTGATGTGGCCGCGAACTCTGCCAGCCTCCGAGTTCCAGCTGACGTGGTCGCCGCGCTTGAATTGCCTGTGGGAAGTCATCGATGTCGTTGGTCGGTTGCCCGATGCATCACTAGTCGCAATCCCGGTGCCGTCCGCTATCGGGCGCAGCCGGTCAAGGGCTATATTTGACGTGCTTCGACCCGTTGCACGCCGGATGGGCCGCCAGGCCTTCCGGCGCGGCTGCACATGAGCTTGCAGCAGGGGCGAGATGCAGTGCATAATATGTAAACCTATAAAATCATGACAAAAACTGGAACGCTGGCGCCATTCGACGGAGACGTAGCCGAGGAGCGCTTTTCGGAGCTCTTCGACCGCTACAAGCAGCACCTCGCGTGGGTCGGCGTGGTGATAATCCTGGCTGGTGGGGGCGTCTGGTTCTACCTGAGGTCGGAATCGATCAAGTCGCAGCGTGCTGAGGCGGCTTACGAGGCCGCGGTCCAGAGCGTGTCGTCCGGCAACCTGCCACTGGCGCAGTCCGATCTCAAGAAGGCGGCGGTTCGGTATGCCGGCACCAACGGCGGCACCGAGAGCTCCATGGCGCTGGCCAAGATCTACTACCAGCAGGGGAAGTATCAGGACGGTATTTCGGCACTCTCCGATCCCGCGTCGAAAAAGGGAGACCTGCAGTACGAGGCTCGCCTGCTGACCGCGTCGGGGTATGAAGGCCTGAACAAGTGGCCCGAAGCGGCCAAGGAATATGAGGCAGCTGCCGAGGTCGCGCGGTTCGACGCGGACAAGGCCAGCGCTCGAGCGATGGAGGCACGCGCGTATCAGGCAGCCGGTAACAAGGCCGCTGCGACGAAGATCTGGACCGATCTGCTTGCCGACCCCAAAAGCACCTTCGCCACCGAAGCGAAGATCCGCCTGGGCGAACTCGAAGCAGCGCCAATCAAAACCTGACCTGACTTCACAAAGTGGATGAGGAGGCCGCCCGACTCGGGGCGGCCTTTTTGTTTGCCGGCGGCTGAGGTCGGGCAGGTCTGGGCGGATCGTGTGTGAATCCAGCCATCGTCGGAGTGACTACACGCCACATCCGGGTCTTTCCGCCGGCTCGGGTGGGTGACTTCGGCGATAGCGGTGTGAGCGGCGCGACCGAGGTTGAGCCAATTGCCGGAGAAGGCAGCTGGATCACTCGTTCGAGGTCTATCACCAACTGGCCAGTAAAGCGCCGGCATCTGTAGAAGATATGCGTATAATATGGATTATGTAAACTAAATAATGTGGGAAATGTGGGAAAACCCTACAAATCCACCAGCACCCCCTCGAACACCAGCCGGCCTTCGCCCCTCAACGACGCCGTCCAGGAGCCGTCAGAGCCTCGTACAGACCGGATCCCCAGCCGTCCGCCCGATGCTGTCTCGAGCTCCACGTCGTCGCCAGCTTCGCCCCACAGCCTCAGCAGAATCGCCGTCGCAACGCTCCCGGTGCCGCACGCCAGCGTCTCGCCCTCCACGCCACGCTCGAATGTCCGGATGTGCCACCCGCTCTC
>DATNCZ010000062.1:0-3277 GCA_035553335.1 Gemmatimonadaceae bacterium | reverse complement strand
CTACGCACTGGAGCTCAAGGCAACCAACGCGATCAAGTCGCCGGACTTCGCCGTCACGCCGGCGATGCGCGACGAGATATACAAGCGCATGCAGGCCCGCTCGGTCGATGTCCCTCGCAGCACTTACGATGACGCGGCACCATTGGTCTCACGCCTGTTCGCCTATGAAGTTGCGCGGTATGTCTTTGGTGCCGACGCAGAGTTCCGGAGAAAGGCACAGGATGACCGGGTGTTGATCGCAGCGGAGCGCCTGCTTGGTGCTTCGCGTTCGCAGGCCGACGCGCTGCACAGAGCAGGAGAGATGCAGCACGCCGGACCGAGTGAGTGAGCGAGCGAATCTTCATCATCGGGGCCGGCAAGGTCGGGCGCGGCCTCGCCTATGCGTTCAGAAGTGCCGGTTTGCAGGTGTTGGGAGTACACGCACGAACACCACGCGATGGCGCGACCACGAGCGGAGAATATCCGCGAGTGATGAGCGAGGCAAACGTCATAATCCTGGCAGTTTCTGACAGTGAGCTCGATGCGGCCTGTCACACGCTCGCGCTCGTCGCACGCGAAAAGGGATCACCCATGACGCACGGCACGATCGTGCTTCATACATCCGGCACCGTTACGCCGCCGGCCCTGGAAGAGCTCAGGAGCGCGGGCTCGCCATGCGGGACGTTTCACCCGCTCGCGCCATTTTCCACGGCCGAGCGAGGCGCAGCGGCGCTACACGACGGATGGGTCGGGATCGATGGTGATCCGACCGCCTGCGCTGCTGCACGCAGGCTGGCAGCCGCGATCGGCGCCAGGACCGTGAACATTCCAACGAATGGCAAGGCGTTGTACCACGCCGCGGCCGTCATGGCGTCCAACTTTCCTGTCGTACTTGCCGCACTGGCCGCGCGCATTCTGACACACGCTGGAGTCGAGGAGCGCACGGCGGAGCAGGTGGTGCAGCGGCTCATGGCTGGCGCGGTATCGAACCTGGAGCATGGGTCACCGCGCAACGTTCTCACTGGCCCCGCGGCCCGTGGCGATGCGGAAGGAATCGCTGCCCATCGTGCAGCGCTGCGCGACGACCCGGAGTCGCTCGCAGTGTACGACGCGCTGACGCGCGCCGCGGCGCGCCTAACCGCCGATCATGCCGCCACCATCGATGACGCGAACGTTGGCCGGCGGAGTGAACTGAAACGTTGACCGCGGGATCGTGACGTTCGTCCTGAAGCGCGTCACGGTGATCTTCCTTACAAGTCCGCTCGGCTCGGTCGATTCCAGCTGACGCACGAGTCCGTCCGTGTCGTCGATCCAGAGAGTCGCCTTTGTGAAGAGAGCGGCGCGCGACTTCGGTACCAGGGTTATCGCGTGTGTTGCCTCGCCACTCACCACGCTCGCGCCCGCGTCGGTAACATCGTAATTGCTCACCGGCGCCGATAGTATCTGCCCCATCGGGTCGACGAGCATGCCACTCTCGCCAGCCGCCGGAAGCTTGATCACCTGTCCCGGCGCACTGCTCGGGAGATAGACCCAGAGATTCGTTCCGTCAGCGACGATGCGATCGGGATTGGTTCCGCCGAATGAGATCGAGAGCCGGTTGGGGCGACGCCGCATGAGCTCGCCGCTGGACGTCAACGTTCGATCGGTCAGCGGGTTCGTTACCGTCTGATCGAAGCGAACCGCGATCGTTTCCGCGTTCGCGTACGCTGCGATTGCGCGCTGCAGTGTCGCCTCGGGCCGCTGTGCGCCGAGTGATGCGGTAACGCAGAGCATTGCCGGCGCGAGCGCGGACACGATGTAGCATGATCTCATGGCTATCGTGTACCCGCCCGGGGGGCTACCGTTCCGCTGGGCGACTCCGTGTCACAGCTCCGGTGAAGGGGGCAGCGCACGGCCGATTGCCAGCGCCACACCGCGGAGCTCGATCATGAGATCGGCGAACTGCTTGGGATACAGCGACTGTGCACCGTCCGAGAGCGCGCGATCCGGCTCGGGGTGCATCTCCACAATGATCCCGTCAGCACCAGCCGCGACCGCCGCACGCGCCATCGGTGTCACCATGTCCCGCAGTCCCGTGCCATGGCTTGGATCCGCGACGATCGGAAGGTGCGACAGCTCGTGCACCATCGGAATGGAAGTGAGGTCGAACATGTTACGCACAGCAGGATCGAAGGTGCGAACTCCGCGCTCGCACAGAATCACCTGGCTGTTGCCCTCCGCGAGGATGTACTCGGCGCTGAGCAGAAGATCCGAGATCGTCGCGGCCATTCCGCGCTTCAGCAGCACGGGCCGGCCGAGTTTTCCGACAGTCTTGAGCAGCGAATAATTCTGCATGTTGCGGGCACCGATCTGAATGCAGTCGGCGTGCTCTCCAACCAGTCGTGCTCCTTCATCGTCCATCGCTTCGGTCACGATTGGAAGCCCGGTTTCTTCGCGCGCCCGAACAAGCAGTTTCAGGCCTTCCACGCCGAGTCCCTGAAACGCATATGGCGAGCTGCGTGGCTTGAACGCACCGCCGCGAAGCGCCGTTGCGCCGGCATCGCGCACCAGCTCGGCAGCGCGAATGATCTGGGCTTCCGATTCAACAGAGCATGGTCCCGCTATCACGGGTACATCCTTGCCGCCGAACGAAACGCCGGGCGCGATCGTGACCACGGTCGACTCGGGGCGCCATTCGCGCGATACCTGCTTGTACGGCTGCGTTACGTGAATGATTCGCACGACACTCGGCAACGCTTCGATCCGACCTGCATCGACGCGACCGTCGTTGCCAACGAGTCCCACTGCCGTGCGCTGCGCACCGGGCATCGGATGCGCGACGTACCCCATCTCATTTATGACCGCAACTACGCGCTCAACGTCCGCCGCGGGCGCGCCATGGCGCATGACTACAAGCATGATGCTCTCGATCTCAGGTATGGCGCCGAACCGCACACGGCGTGGCGCCGTTCAGTCAATCAAACTCCAGCCGTCGCCGGCTCGGCCTTCGCGGCAGGTATGGATCCGGCTATCGCCTCTTCCACCGCGGGGCCGCGCAATCGCACACTGACGATGGACGACACGCCGGGCTCCTGCATGGTTACACCGTACACTGCATCGGCCGATTCGGTCGTGGTGCGCGGGTTGTGCGTGATCACGATGAACTGCGTGTTCGCCTTGAACTCGTTCAACATGCGGACGAACCGCCCGATGTTCGCATCATCCAGCGGAGCGTCAACCTCGTCCATGAGACAGAACGGGCTCGGCTTCATGAGGAAGATGCCGAACAGCAGGGACAGCGCGACGAGTGCACGCTCAC